>CP128433.1:4252500-4552500 GCA_032615215.1 Microbulbifer sp. MKSA007
GGTTATGACAAGGTCCGCTATCGGGGACTGGTAAAAAATACTGAGAGGCTGTGCTTACTGGCAGGCTTTACCAACTTATTAATAGGGAGAAAATACTTGGCTGCCTAGGGGTGGTTCGCCTGAAACCCACCTATTGAGGGTTTCAGATGAAAAATTAGGGGACTATTACGCGAAAATTACGCGTTTGTGCGTAATAAAGTGAATTTTTCAAGCAGCTCAGCTTAATTCTGGAAAAATGCTTCGTTGATCAGAGGATCCTTAAAACACCCAAAACCCCAAGAAACATCCCCTTACAAAAAGCTTCTGCGTATCTACTGCTACCACCGTTTGTATGGACATTATTTTTAATATTATCAATCAGTAAAGTCTCAGGGCTACAGACCTAATCTATGGAACTAATAATTGGGGTACATCGCACTTCAGCAGCTACCAATAAAATATCTAACAGTATTGGTCAGCCGTAGCTTTCAGATCACAGCCACGGCTTATCGGAAGATAGCCCCATACAATGACTACAAATTTGAAAAGGTGAATATTAAAGATATCGCTGCCAAAATTCGGCCTGACCGAACTCCTCATCCATGGCGTACGGTTTAAACCCAGTCTTACGGTAAGCAGCCTGCGCAGTGTAATTTTTTTGTAGAACTTCCAAGGTTAACTTACAACAACCTCTGTCTTTTGCTTCTTTCTCAAGAAAACCCAGCATAGCCGTACAAACGCCCAAACCTCGTGCAGATTCACTAACAACAACATCGTGAATATTAATAAGAGGTTTACATAAAAAAGTGGAAAAACCAGTAAAGCAATTAATAAGACCAACAGCTCTACCATCTCGATATGCTAAAATACTAAAAGCTCCAGGAAATTCATTTAGTGCCGACACCAACCCTGTTCGACAATGATCAGAAAGAGCTTCACCACCACCAAATGGATGAAGTGCATACTCTTCCATTAAAGCAATTATGCTTTTTGCATCATGCAAGTCATCATAATTCGCCAAACTAATTTTTAAATCAATATCTACATTACAACCTGACAACACCATATGATTCTCTTTTTACTTTTCCATTAGCTCAACTGCTTTATTGAATGTAATTTATTAACCACTTATACAGCCAACTTATCCACCTCACTTATAGATCTCTGATGCAGCGTGGACAACAGAGGGTACAATATCGGATTTACTCCGTAACTTCAGCACCCTTCTTTTCCAGTACCGCCTCGATATTGGCTTTTTCATCCACTGGGAAATGCTGTAAATAGCTACGCAAACGCGTCCGTCTTGCAAGCAATTGACGCACTCTCAAGCGATGCCGCCCCACTGAATTCGAGTGCCTGGAAACCCTCTGCCGCCTTCTGGGAATGGCGCTTTTCTTTCTTCCCATGATCTTAGATTCCTTTTTAGACCAGGTTTTAGGCAATAGTCATCTTTTTAGATTAGACCAGATACACTTGGCGCGCACGAACAAAGTCGCTATCCTGCTGACTAATTGTCCAAACGGTCACATCAGGATAGATTCATTGCACCCGCTTAATCATTTAATAGAGAACAACCAACATTGGTCAGAGGCAACTCGCGAAGATAAGCCTGACTTTTTCCTTAAACTGTCTGAGCAGCAGAGCCCTGAATACCTCTGGATTGGCTGCGCTGATAGTCGCGTTCCCGCGAATGAAATTGTCGGCCTATTACCCGGGGAGCTTTTTGTCCACAGAAATGTTGCCAATGTAGTAGTCCACTCAGACCTGAACTGCCTTTCAGTACTGCAGTACGCTGTAGAAATCCTAAAAGTAAAACATATTATTGTCTGTGGTCATTACGGCTGCGGCGGTGTCCAGGCCGCACTTAATAACGAGCAACTTGGCCTGATCGATAACTGGCTGAGACACATTCAGGATGTCAGGGATAAGCATCACACCTTGATAGATCTTTTCCAGCAACAGCAACGCACAGACTTACTGTGCGAACTCAATGTTCTGGAACAGGTAATACACGTTTGCCAGACCACCATTGTCCGCGATGCCTGGCGTAGGGGCCAGGAACTGACCGTCAATGGGTGGGTATATGGACTCAAGGATGGCCTGGTGCACGATTTGGGTATTTCAATCAAGCACCCGGGGGAAATTGCTGATATTTATCAAAGTGCTCTCAGTAAAATCGCCCAGCGCAGCACGGAATAATACCGCCCAACCACAACTCCTTTCGTTTTTACCGCTATAAATGGGAAAGCCCCGGTATTTATTTATCGGGCTCGACCCTGCTTGGTGGAGAAACATGTCGGCATACAGAAAGTGGCAGTGCCAGAACTGCGGCTGGATATACGATGAGTCCAAAGGTTGGCCCGAGGATGGAATTCTTCCCGGTACTCGCTGGGAAGATATACCTGGAGACTGGTACTGCCCGGAGTGTGGTGCAGCCAAACAAGATTTCTCCATGCTGGAGATTGGCGCCGATACCACTCAAGCCAGCTTAGCTAGCAATGATGGCTTCCGGATCTGGGAGTGTATGGTATGTGGCTGGACATACAATGAGGCCGAGGGATGTCCACAAGATGGCATTGCTCCTGGTACTCGGTGGGAGGATATTCCCGACGAATGGAATTGCCCTCAATGCGGCGTTAGTAAACAAGAATTTGATATGGTTCTTGTAGGCCAAGCCCCCATCGCCCCGTCCCCTTCAGCCAACCAAAAAACAACCACTACAACCTCAGCACTTTTAGTTATTATTGGCACAGGGCTGGCCGGGTATAATCTGGCGCGAGAGTTTCGCAAGCTTACCCCCCAGTCTCCTCTCCTGTTAATCACTGCCGATGATGGAGCTTTTTACTCCAAGCCTTTGCTGTCAGCCTCTTTCTCTCACGGCAAGACTGCACAGCAACTCAGCACTTCCAGTGCCGAAGATATGGCTAGCGAACTCAATGCACAAATTCTGGTTCACACGCGGGTAATACATATAGATCGCCAAAACAAAACTCTGACGATTCAGCAGGATGGTGCAGAGCATGTATCCAAGATTCCCTATGGAAAGCTAGTTCTGGCAACCGGGGCCAAGTGCCGCAAACTTCCCCACTATGAGGGGGATGCCCAATCACATATCTTTCGCATAAATAATCTCAGAGACTACCACCGTTTTCGCACTGCCGTGGTGGGGCGCAAGCGCATACTACTCCTGGGCGCTGGTTTGATTGGCTGTGAATTTGCCAACGATCTGGTACAGACCGGCTTCGCAGTGGATCTGGTTGACATGGAGCAATGGCCACTGGCGACACTGCTGCCGGAAGTCGCCGGGCGCGATCTGCAGACGGCCCTGGAAGACTATGGCGTTCGCTTCCATGGGGGCTCATCATTAAAGGGTATCGAGAAATTGAGCACCGGTTTCCGGGCCCAGCTGAGTAGTGGAGAGCAAATAGAAGCGGATGTTGTTCTCGCCGCACTCGGACTTGAGGCTAACACCGGCTTAGCCTCCATGGCCGGTATAGCCGTGCAAAGAGGTATTGCTGTAGATCGATATCTGCAAACAAGCGATCCCGATATCTACGCCCTGGGGGATTGCGCAGAAATAGACGGCCATCAGCTACTCTTTGTCGCCCCCTAATCAGCTGTGCGAAGAGTCTGGCACAAACTTTGTCAGGAAATCTGACTCCCGTTTGCTTTGGCGTTATTCCTGTGGCCGTAAAGACAACCCTGCACCCAACTACCGTTTGCCCGCCAAGCCCTGACTCCAAGGGGACTTGGCAAATCAACATAGAAGATTCAGGGGTTTGCGCCGAATTTCGCGACGAAAAGGGCAATCTACTCGGTTTTGCCCTTACCGGTGGTGCGATCGCCCTCCGGGAACGGCTCAGCCAAGAGTGCCAGCCAATTATGAACGAACAGTCAAAAAATAACTGATAATCGTACTTATTTTAATAGCTATTCGAGGTAAAGCGCGCAAACCGTTAACTTTTGCCTTAAAATGGCGGCCCTTCAAAGTTTTGGTACAAGTAGCCTTAGTATGACGACAGAGAAAAGCCGTACGATTTCCCCGTCACCCGAGCAAAGCCGGCTACTGCGGGACACCCTCGGCCACTTTGCTACCGGTGTAACTGTCATTACCACTCAGGATACCAATGACCAACCTGCCGGCATGACGGCTAACAGCTTTAATTCCGTTTCCCTGGACCCCGCCCTGGTTCTATGGAGTATCGATAAGCAGTCCATGGGCTATAAAGCATTTACCACCCGGGAGCACTTTGCCGTGCATATCCTGCGAGCAGACCAACAACATGTCTCAAACCTATTTGCTGGTCGAGGGGCAGACAAGTTTGGACAGGTCAACTGGTATGAAGGCCCCAATGGTATACCCCGCCTAGAGGAGTGTGCAGCCTATTTCCATTGCCGCCGCGCGCAGTGCATTGATGGTGGAGATCACACAATATTGCTTGGAGAGGTGCTGGAATTTGCCGCTTTTGGTGGTGAACCCCTGGTCTTTCATCAAGGCTGTTATCGTGCATTGGCTGGAGAGTAGCAGCTCACTTTTTGGAGCCTAATCACTACCCAAAGGCTATAAAAATAATTTTTTAATGCCAATTAACCAGTATTTGGCAGAAACTTTGGTGTTGCATTAGTGACCTCGTAATAATTTAAGGGCAGTCTGAAGCAAACCATGAAAATGGACTGATAAGCCATGACTTCAACTACGCTCTTCTGTTTCGCCCACCGGGGCTATCAACAGCGAGCCAGTGAAAACACTCTCCAAGCAATCGGGCATGCGTTGGAACTCAACGTCGGGGGTATCGAAATTGATGTGTGGAATATTGGTGGGCAGCTTCTCGTCAAGCATGACCGGCGACTCGGACGCCTAATCGCGGGCTCTGAACTCATCACTGAAATGCATCCCGATGCCCTGAAAGAGAGACCTCTCCCTTGCGGGAATAAGGTCCCTACATTAAGGGAAGTCCTGGAACTTGTGGGAAATAGTGCCCAACTCAATATCGAGCTGAAAGGGCCTAACTGTGCAGCCCTTTTCGCGGATGAAATCCACACCTTTACGCAGGATACTGGTGCAAGCTACGAGCAATACATCGTCTCCTCTTTTGATCACCGCCAGTTGTACCAGTGCCTGCAATTAGCTCCTGAGGTTCGGCGGGGAGTTCTGGTTTCCGGTGTTCCCCTCGATCTTGCAGCCTGCTCTGCTCCATTAAAGGCCTATTCATTACATACGAACGTAGATTTTATAAATGCAGATTTAATAGCCGATGCAAAACAGCGCGGGCTTAAGAACTACGTATTTACCGTCAACGACCCCAACGATTTGATACTGTTGGCAGCTCAAGGTATTGATGGGGTTTTCACTGATGAACCTCAAATCGTATCCGATTTTAATGCCCGTGTTGAATTCACAAAAACTGGCACTTAGACGTTGGAGAAGATCCCCTTCACCAATTAAGAGAACAGACAGTAACCCGGGACAATTACCGGGCTACTGCTGTGAGTTAAAGCAGGAAAAGACTCGAGGCTAAATAGTCTCCCCTATTTATACAGCTTAAAACTCTGCGCTAGCACGTAAATACCAATAACCACCATTAAAGCCAAATGGTGATGTGAGGGCATGACGTACCCCGAGATATCGCAACGTGGGCTCCTGCTCATCATCAGGCATTACGTCAAAGATATTCTCGCCCCCCAACGACAATTTATAATTTTCATACAGCGTAAACGTCGCTTCGATATCAACGAGAATTTCACTGCCATAACTATAGGTATCACTGGCATCCCCAGCACCAAACAACCCGCCTGTTGATTCCCAACTGCCATAGCGATTAAAACGCAGGTACCCTGCAAATAAATCACCCGTATCGAGGTCAAAAGTTAAAGTCGTTCGATCACTGGGAACTTGGTTTTCCAGGTCAAATACCCGTGAGGCATTGATGGTATTTGGCGTAACACTGGTAACTTCCTGGCGATTGTGATTGTGGCGTAAATCCACCACCAATAAACTTTCAAAAATCTCGAAATCACTGGTAACTGCCAGATCTATACCAGACACTTCCGAGTCATAAGCATTGACGAAATAGTTTGCATTGCTGCCGTTGAGTAGTGCTGCATTTTCTATACCGGCATTTTGCAACAGAATCACTTCGTCATCTCCGATGGCATTGTTGCGCAGAGCCAGGCGATCCTCGATGTCGATGTTGTAGTAATCTATTGTCACACTGGTATTGTCCAGTGGGGCAAAAACCGCACCCAAGGTGAAACTGGTGGATTCCTCCGGCTCCAGCTCAACGGCTCCGAGCGCTGACGCTACCGGATGAGCCACAGGATAGGTTCCATTGGGTATCAGGTTGCCACTGGAGTCTGTCGTAGTAGTAACATTTAAGGTATTCACCTGTCCGGGTGTTGGCGCCCTGAAACCAGTATTTACCGTCGCTCGAAATGCCAGTTGTTCATTCACATCATACCGTGCTGACAATTTCCAATCCGATGTCGAGCCAAACTCATCATATTCCTCTAACCGTAAAGCCGCTCCCAAAGTCAGAGCCTCAGTCACATCGGCTTCAAGGTCAATATAAGCCGCAATACTCTCGCTACTGAAACTGCCCAGCGCTTCAATCGGGAAACCCTGAAAACCATCTGAACCCACACCAAAGTACGCAGCAGTTGGGCCTACCGCAGTGGACGCTGCATCCCCCCTACCAATTGAGTAAGTCTCTTCACGCCACTCAGCGCCGAATGCAAGGTTCAATGGCGAAGCAAAAGCCATGACATCAATGGGGTAGACAAAATCCGCATTGAGGCTGGACTCTTCCTGCGTGAGGGTTCCCGGCTTGAAGGAAGTAGGAGACAAAATACCCAAACTTGGATTGATTGAATTTTTCAGGACATAGTCCACTTCATTTTCAGCCAAACGTCCGCGTAGATCCCAGGAGAGACCATTGGCAAGCTCTCCACGCGCCCCGAATACAGCAGCGATATCATAAATATCTGCACCAAATTCAGGGTTGTAGCCGCCGGGGAACTGAGTATAAATTGGGTTTCGCAACACGTACCCACTGTCGCTGGAAGTATCTGCTACCAGGTAATCCGAGGGGTTTAGGCCCTGCGCCAAAATAGAATCCACTAAAGACTGGGGAGCTGGGTCGGGCATGTAATCGATACTATTCGGATCAAGGGGGTCATTGGGGCTGTCTACTTGCAGGGTACCTCTCGCAGTAAACTGGTGTTCTGGGTCGAGCACCGGTCCACGATAGAAAAAGTCAGAAATTGTTTCATTTTGTGAATAACCGAAGTTTCCATAGAGCTCTACCGAATCAGAGATATCCAGGCCGCTGTTAATAAAAAACTTCAGGGACTCAACATCGGGATCACCCCATCTCTGACCCAAGCCATCCAGTGGTACTAAATTATTTCCCACAACTGATCCTACCTGTTGCGCATCTGGCCGCGCTTCGCTGCGCCAGGTTTTATCTGCGCGGGAGAATTCAACGGTGCCATTAATAAATCCTGCATTACCCAGCGCAAATCCCGTATTTGCGGCAATACTCATCCGGGTTCCATCCCCTTCAAAATACTCCCCTGTCTGAGCTGATAAGCTAAATCCCTCTGCATCATCCTTCAGGATAATGTTAACGACACCGGCAATCGCATCGGAGCCATATTGTGCTGAAGCGCCATCACGTAAAACCTCAACTCGCTCTATAGCCATAGAGGGTAGCGCCGAAAAGTCGACGGCTTGGGCACCCTGGTTAACTGTACCCAGGGGGCAAGCTGCAAATTAACCAGCGCAGAGCGATGGCGGCGAGTTCCATTGACCAGTACCAAAGTTTGATCTGGGGATAAATTACGTAAAGTTACCGGGCGGATAAAAGCGGTACCATCAGCAATTGGAAATCTCTGCGTATTAAATGAAGGGGCAATTTTTGCCAGGGACTCAGTAAGATCAAAGCTCGCTTGATCCGCAATATCCTCTCCGCCAAGCACATCTACCGGAGAAAGAGTCTCGGTGGGAGATACACCCTCTTTGCGTGTACCTGTGGTTATCACTTCCTCCATTGCCCGATCAGCAGTATTAGAGGCACCCTCTTCCTTTTCCTCAGCAATCGCATACCCACCAGAGTTAAAAATCGCAACTGCCACCGCCAATGACAAAGGTCTCAACAAGTAACGCTTCATATTCACCACCCTCTCTTCTCATTATTAACATCAAACAGAACATCACCGGATAATTCATCAAAGCAATGCACATCAAATTAGATCCGTGCAGGGGTTAAACAAAAAAAGCGGCATACTGACGTTCCGTCTAATTGCATCCATGCCAGAAATTAGTGCACGCCTAGGGTAGATCTTTTACGCGATTAAATGTCAACTTCCAACAAATCAAAAAATTAATGTCGCGATATTTATTTTAAAAGGAGGGGGTACACGTTTAGCAAATGCCAAAAACTGCCAAACGTGACTTTTAGAAAGGCTGAAGCAAAAGTGACAGCAATGAGTTCACTTAAAAAAATAAATAGGTGAAATCAACACCGTCTATTGAGGTGTATAAGTAACATCAACCTCATAATCCGATCCCAGGCGACTGTAGCCCCGCACCATAAAATAGGCTTCACTCTCACCACTTGGCACGGTTAAGGAACAGTTCTCAGAGCTATCTCCCTCATAGGGACGGCAATCGTAATAGCGCCAAGTAGGTGCCGCACCAAAACGGACATATAGATCGGCATCATTAGTACCGGTCATATCCGCGATAAAATCTGTACCGGGCGTTACACTGAGAGGTCCATAGTGATCCTCCGAACCTCGCCCCACATCATCACTAAAGGTTTCTGTTTGTTCCTCACCGGGGTCTGGATCGGGATCGGGGTCCGGATCGGGGTCTGGGCCCGGATCATCCCCTATATAACCCTTGGCCAATTCAGCGACATAGGCAGCAGCAAGCTTTCCAAACTTCACCGCATGACTGGCATCTCCACCACTATTAGCGAGGGTATCACTTGAAGTGTGGATATAAGGGTTTGAGCCATTAAAAGTCGCCTCAAAAGGAAAGGAAACCGGATAACCCTGGTTATACCAAGATGCGTGATCAGAACACGCATAACCACAATAAGTTGTTCCAACAGTGAGGCCGCTCAGGTAGGTCTGGGCCAGATCCTCAAGAAAGCTATTCTGGGCACTATTGGTGTAATCTCCAATAATATAGATATCACTATTTGAGCCATAGTAATTAGTCATATCCAACTGCAAGGCACCTATCACATTTTTATTCTGTGATTTGTAATCGCTAGCAATATCATCTGACCCCCGCAGCCCCACTTCCTCAGCAGCGTACCCCATAAAAGCCAGCGTTTTATCCGGCTTATAGTCTGTAGCGACAATTGCATTAATGACATCAGTCAATGTTGCTATGCCAGACGCATCATCGTCAGCCCCCGGCGCTCTCGTACCTTCACCAGTGCCAAAACCGACCGTAGAATCCAGGTGCGCCCCCAGCACGATAATTTCATCCGGGTCAGTTTGCCCCTGAATCGTCAAAATTACAGAGGGTTGCGCCCAACTATGGCTATAAAGTTCGACAGAGGCATCACTTCGTGAATTCGTTAATGCCTGCCACTCATCCCTTATCCACTCAGCACCATCCACGCCGGTTGAAGTGGTGTAATAGCGATTAGTAAAATTCGACAAACTTTGAATAGTTGACCGTATATTAGACTCTGAGATCTCTGCTTGCAGGGCGTTAACCACATCTGCATTATCAATAGAGTAAGCGATCACGTTATTCACTGTTGTCGTCAGCGATGAAATCTGGGCAGCTTCTGCTTCCTCCAATGAGTCATGTACCATAAAGCCGCCACAACGGTTATGGTTGATATGCATCAGAGTCGATATTTCGGAAAGATTCTTTTCATTAACTTTTAGAATAGTAACTCCGTTACGTTCCTCACCTTGAATCGCGAGTGGTTGCTTGGCAACCAGGCTACTGTTTTGCTTTAAGGTTTTATAACCATCACTACCTATAGTTATCCACAGCTCTTCTGCCATAACAGCGCCGGGGAGTGCAAGAACCCCAACTAAAGACCTACTAATAATTTTTTTCATTATCTTCTCCACATTAAGTTAGCCCCCTGCGAATCCCTGATATTTCAAAAACACAGGCAGGCAATAAACACACATGCAAGAAGCCTGCACAAACAGCAGTTTTGAATCTCAATAATATTCAAATAATACAAAAATCAATGAGGATGGAACTACAGGCCATACCTATAAACAATCGCAGACAATCCAGAAATATTTTTATTATTCGAATTTCGAAAAGCGCAGAGAGAACAAACAAAACCGGATTGACCAATCCGGCAAGGAAAAGCTAGCACATTCAAATAAATACTAAAACAATTTGGCATCTTTCAGCGTAAGAGCCGCAATAAACTTTAAGTGGATCACAAATACACAAAAAACATAGAATATAAAAACACTATTAATAGCAAATAGAACTAGGAATAATTTCTGAACTAAAGGGTTTTTCAGCCCTTTATTTTAATTAGATCTACAAGAAGAATTTTAAGATTGCAACTCACACAGAATCTACCCAACCAGGAAGCCTCCTTTTTAATCCCTGCTGGTTTTGTAAAGCAGCGGCTGCACATAAAACTGTCTCATCAGCATATTTTCTGCCTACTATTTGCAGACCTACTGGCAGACCATTCCCTGAAAAACCGCAATTAATTGATATTGCCGGATGGCCTGATAAATTGAAGGGGTAGGTATAAGGTGTCCAGGAATACCATAGAGAGCCTGGATTATTATCCGGCACATTGGCCCCAGCACTAAATGCGGTAATGGGTAAAGTTGGGGTCACTAACAGATCATATTTCAGAAAAAATTCCTGTAATCGCTCGACAAAGTTATCTCGCCACTTCAGCGCGTCGAGATAATCAGGTAAGGATAACTTGTCCGCTTGTTCTGCGACCTCTAACAATTGGGGCTCCACCAGTTGGCGCCTGGTACTATCCATCGCCCTAAAGATACTCGCTATTCCCGCGCAAAATAGACAGCCAAAAGCTGCACTAGCATCATCAATACCTGGGTCAACCTCTACAACTTCAGCACCCAATTCCTGGAAGTGCATTACACTAGCAGAAACGTTGCTCACCACCATGGGATCAGGTTCTACGTAACCAAGACTGGGGCTGTAAGCAATACGCAACTTTCCTGTTCTTTCAATCAACCTTCCCTCTGTAGCTGCAAGGAAATCAATGTTCCGACGTGGTATTGCGCGGATATCCCGATGATCCGGTTCACTGATTACATTCATCATCAGTGCACAGTCTTCCACCGTCGATGCTAAGGGCCCCACATGCACCAGGGAGGAGAAGGTACCTAATGGCCAATGGGGAACCTGCCCAAAACTCGGTTTGAACCCAACCGTGCCACAAAAGCTGGCAGGAATCCGGATAGATCCACCGCCATCAGCCCCCACAGCCAGAGGGCTCAACCCCAGTGATACTGCAACCGCGGCCCCGCCACTCGAACCACCCGATGTCTTATCCCTATCCCAGGGGTTTCTCGTAATACCGTCTATGGCATTATCCGTCACCGCCTTCCAACCAAACTCCGGTGTCGTAGTTTTCCCTATTGGCGTGTACCCGTTGCGCTGTAATGCCGCAATGCAAGGGGCCGCACATCCCAGCGTCGTCTCTGGATCAATTATTTGGGAGCCGAAAACCGTTGGCCACATCGGTGTATAGAAGACATCCTTTATTGCCACTGGCACCCCATCAAGTAATCCCCGCGCATTACCAGACATATAGCGGTGTTCAGCTTCCCGCGCATAGGCGAGGCTCGTATCTCTGTCAATCAAACAAAAAGCCTTAACATGCCTATTAAGTCGCTCAATTTTGTTGAGTAACTCTGCAGCAACCTCAACCGGTGAGAAAGACTTCTTCCTGTATCCATGCAACAGCTCAAGAGCTGTCATCCCAACGAAATCGCCCATCGAGTAAGCCTTCCAATTACTGATCCGCTAACTTCATCAGACTAGTCGTCGGTAGCTAACTACTTGCTCCACCTTCTCTTAAAAAGATCCGATGGAATAATTTCACGCAATACAGAAAGTTCAGCTTCCAGTCAGGAAATTCACAGTAAGCTTTGGTGAAATCACCGACACGGATAACCGCTGTGAAATTTCCCTCTCAAATTGCACTCCTCTTTCTTTTAGTTTCATTGATCTCGGGATGTGCCACCATGAGCGAAGATGAATGCTATGTCGCAGACTGGCAGGCAATCGGGTATGAAGACGGTGCAGCAGGTCGAGACATTTCTTATTTAGGGGGCGTCGTGAGGCTTGTGCAAAGTACGGTGTGTCAGTCAATACAACGGCTTATCGCAATGGGCGAACTGAAGGGCTGGAGCTTTTTGCACCGAGCTGCGCGGCTTTGATCAGGGTCGCTCTGGCAACAGCTATAACGGGGTCTGCCCCGCAGACCTCGAAGGGTTATTCTTGCGGGGATACAATTCAGGCCAGGATATTTTTCTTGCCAAATCTGCTGTCGAGGAACTGGTATCGACAATTCATGACCTGGAACTGGCAAGAGAGCATATTCTCGATGATATGACAGAGATCGGTGCTTTATTGGTAGATGAGACAGTCGACAACTCTGAGCGGGTGACATTGCTCGCTGATATTGCTCGCCTAAAGGTCAGGCATTCAGAACTGGGGATGGAAATTACTGGCTTGCAGTTCGAACTAATGCAGCGAGAAGCCGAGTATCAGGAAGTATTGGCCCGTTCTCCCTACTTGTAACCCTGCTCTAAAATCCCATAAGAGCCAAGATTACCTCTGTGGGCCCTAATCTGCAGAGGTTAATTCCTGTCTCTATCTATGGTCGTGAATCAACCATTTCTAATCCCGGTCTCCATCACTACCAAACTGACACCATATGATAAATAGAAAAGTAGGCCTCCTACAAAAGGCAGGCTTGCAGCGGTTGCCCCCCCTTTGCAACTTATAGACCACTAGAAAATTTGCACCAAAGAACCAAGTAAAAAGACAGCTTCAAGAAAAATTATTCTCTATATTTCGGACAACCGGATCAGTGCTGGTCTTTTATCCTACCCCGCATTGATTTCACTTGAGAGCGACGACTTTTTGCTTGCAGGCGACGCTCCTTAGCACCACGACTGGGTTTTGTGGCCACGCGGAATTTTGGCTTAAATGCAGCTTTATCCACCAGTTCTTGCAGTCGCTCCAGGGCATCCAGGCGGTTTTTCTCCTGGGTTCGGAACCTCTGAGCCTTGATAACCACCACGCCATCAGAGGAGATTCGACGATCTTTTAACTTTAAAAGACCACCCTTAATCAACTGTGGAAGTGAAGAAGCCCGAATATCAAACCGCAGATGAATTGCACTGGAAACTTTATTTACATTTTGGCCACCGGCGCCTTGTGCGCGTATCGCACTCATTTCGATTTCTTCTTGAGGGACAGACACCTTCCCTTTTCCATAAACCATAAACACCCAATGCCCGAGTTACATCATTTTACTAAAAATACAAAATCTAATGACCATTCTGCCCAAATAGTGCAGCTATTAACCAGCCCCACCACACAGATACAATTCGCCATTGACAGAAATCAAATTATAAAAAAATGCTTCCTATAAAATGAGCGTATCTAGGGGTAAACCTCATTTACCGGGAAACCCTCATTAAGTAATATTGCGCCAGCCGAATAAAAGCTATTAAAGGGGCCTTAAAGGCCAACCAAGATTTGCGGAATGATTTGTGACTTATTTTCAAGTCATAGTCAAATCCGCTAAGATTGCCCGGCTTCCTAGAAGTACTGGAGCAAAGAACAATAAAGACTCGCGCCCTGTAGTTTCCTCTGGACTGCTCCCGATGTCTCCGCGGGTGTGAGATTACCGCGACAAGGAGAAAACCATGCATAACGCCAAGCGTAGCCTCGCAGCGGCCATAGCACTCGCAACAATGACAAGCTCTGCGGCTTTTGCCAAAGAGGCAGCCTTTTCCCAGGTTATCGCCTTTGGTGACAGCCTAACCGATGTCGGCAACTACGATGTATTCACTAATGGGGGCGACGATCGAGAAGTAGCCATTAGTCTTTTATCCCAGAATCTGGGCCTGGGTGCCGTAACTCCGTCTTGTGCAGGTATGGAATCTTCCTTTTGCCTACCCACCGTAGACCCCTCACTGAGTGCAGAGGAACTTGAAGCTTCCGTTACTGCTCAGATTGCTGCTGGCTTGAGCAATGCCGGTACAGGCTGGGCCGTAGGCGGGCATAAAGCAGCTGATGTTCTGATGAATATCATCGGTCCCGACAACTATGCGGCCTACCTGCAGGCATATGGCCTGGAGGCTGATCCGAGCCGTCATAACCTGTTAAGCGCCCTGATGCCAACCACTGGTGACGAAGGCTTAACTCCCAGCTACCCGGACTCCGAACTCCTGACCCAATTGCTGGTACAACAGGCCACTGCGGCCCAATTAGTAGCCCAAGCCGAAGCTGCTCTGGCAGAAGGTGATACCGCAACTTATGCTGACCTGATGACCCAAGCCTCTGCTATGGGCGACGCCATTGAGGGCACCTTTGCTGATCTTATAGCCACTACTGGAACTTCCGGTAACCCACACCCACTGGGAATGGGCTACCTGGAAAGTACTCTGGGAAGTGCTGATCACAACGCTCTCTATTGGGTAAACGGCGGTGGTAACGACTTGCTCAGCGGTTTCGAAGATGTCGTCGCTGGCACCTCAACCATCGAAGAAGTCACTGCGGACCTGGACGTTGCATCAACGATGCTGGCAAGCGCAGCTGGCGCCCTATCCGATGCAGGTGCCAATTACATCCTCGTATCCAATGTACCGGATGTCAGCAAAACTCCTGGCGTTTACGCTGCAGCATATGAAGCCGTTTATTCCAGCGATGATGCAGACGCACTGCAAGCCGCAGTTGAGGCTGGACTGATGAGCCAGGAGGATGCGGATGCTCAATTGGCCGCCGCCTTCGAAGAAGTACTTCTGGAAGCAAGTGCCACGTCTGAAACCTTCAACTCAGCACTGTTAGCTAAGGCCAAGGATATCGATGGCGTTCTGATGGTTGACCAGGCAGGTATCCTGAAAGTCGCCCTTAATAACCCGACCATCTTTGGTTTATCCTCCTCAGAGAACCAACTGTTCTGTTACGACGGCAGTGGCAACGACTGTATTGAGCACTCCGTTTACGGCATTAACGGCACCGACCCCGATGCAGACAAACTGATCTTCAACGACAGTGTTCACCCCACTCAAATTGGTCAGGAAATCCTCGGTGACTACTACACAGCAATCGTGAATGCTGCTCAGGTTGCCGGTCAGCTGCCGGATATCGCAATCCAGGCTACTCGCACCCACACCAACAGCCTTGACGAGAGCCTGGCCAGTGTTCGTTACCGTTCCGCTCAGACTGGCGTTTTCGCCGGCAGCTCCCTGGGTAACGTCGACTACGATACCGATTACACCGCCAATGTCAGGGGAGACGGCTACTCCAATATTCTCGGCATGACTTTCGCCGTGCGCGACAATGCGGAAATCGGTTTTGCAGTAAGCCGTTCCAATATTGATGTGGATAATTCACAGCTTGCTATTGATTCCACCTCGACCAACTACAGCGTTTTTGGCCGCATGCACTACGACATTTTCTTTGTCGAAAGTAACGCGACCCTGACCGATGTAGATTACGATGACGTCAGCCGCTCTATCTCTCTGGGCGACACTTATAACGGCAACCTGACCGGGAATACCTCTGGCGAGAACTTGTCCCTGGGTATTACTGCTGGTGCCAACCTGCTCAACAGCGAAACCTTCCAGTTCGGTCCATTTGTAAGCTTTACCAAGGTAACTACGGATGTAGATGGCTACACCGAAGATGCCATCGAAGGCTTTACCTACACCGACCTGAGTGGCAATGAGCTCGACCCGCTGGGTATGCACTACGGTGATCAAGAGCGCCGCCTGAGAAATATGCGTTTTGGTGCCTTCGCCAATAAGAGCTGGGACACCATTAATGCCTATGCAGAAATTTGGTACGAAGACACTAACGGTACCGAAGAAGACACTATTGAAGTGGGTATAAAATCCATGGAAGGAAATATGAATGCCATGCCTAGCTATGCCAGTGTCGACGAAGGTATCTTCAACGGTGGTATGGGTATGATTGCCGGTATCCGCTGGCAAGCAGCTGACGCTATCGCTGTTAGCGCAACTGTCGCTTCCCGCCCAACGACTGAATCTGCCTCTGTCAATTTGACTTACCGCTTCTAAGTGGTAACTGTGCCCCCTGCCAGGGGGCACAGCCTCCCCTTCTATTTAATTTAACTACGATTCTTCTCACCTCAGAGCCTTCCCTCATCAGTGAAACTGAAAAAATAGGGTCCGTCCAAATGCTCCGATTAGAAACTGACAATCTGGTTATTCAAGAGCTTAATGAAGACCGGGATAACGGTTTAATGCTGGCACTACTCAATGATGCCGATTTTCTAAAGAATATTGGCGATCGCGGAGTTCGCACAAAAAGTGAGGCTCGCAACTATATCCTAAATGGTCCCATTGCCATGTATCGTGAGCACGGCTTTGGTATGTACAAAGTGTCCTTGAACAATGGCACTGCAATAGGCATCTGCGGACTGGTTAAGCGAGAGGGGCTCAATGGAGCCGATATTGGTTTTGCCTTTTTACCTGATTATCGTGGCCAGGGTTTTGCTTTAGAAGCTGCCAAAGCTGTAATGATGTACGCCAGGGATATACTGGGATTAACGCGAATCCTTGCGATTGCACAACCAGAAAATAAACCCTCTATCCGATTACTGGAAAAACTCGGCCTAGCCCACGAGAAGCAAATTGTATTGCCAGGCGAGACTGAGAAACTGGCTTTAATGGCCTGGGACAAAGACGCAGCTGAAATAACAAACTAGAATAAAAACTATTTCTTAAGAAAGTAATTCTGATATACAGCGTCACTGCACCTTGATAATAAAAATACCACACAGACCCTGTGGTTTTTCATTGACATGCAACCATGCTGGTCTAGTCTCCAACTTACTATTAAGGAGAGGACTGCCATGATTATCGCAACCGATATGCCAGAAGTCAGTCGATGTGCCGCCAGCCAATGTGCTTATAACGCCAATGATGCTTGCCACGCCAGAGCAATTACCATTGGTGACGGTGCCGATCCCGACTGTGATACTTTCTTCACCAACTCCCGTCATACAAGCAGCTCCCGTACCGCCGGCGTTGGTGCCTGCAAAATGGAAGACTGTAAATTTAATGATGACTTCGAGTGCTCAGCAGAAAGTATTCAAATTGGGCTGACAGGAAAATCCCAGCACTGTCAGAGCTACACTCACTGACTAGGCAACCAACAACCCAATAAAAAAGCCCGGATCAATACTCACCGGGCTTTTCTATTAATCGGGGGCGATTAACTCACAGGTTCAAGTGAAGCCTCTTTTGAGCCCTCACTCACCGCAGTGCGAGGCTCCCATACAATCCCCTTGGTATCCACGTGTTGTTTAAATAAAGGCTGATAATGAGCTTCAAGTACCTTTCGCTTAATCTTTAGTGTCGGCGTTAGGAATTCATTGAGGGGAGTCCACTCTTCTTTGGTAATAAAGATGGTCTTAATCCGCTCATGTTGCGGTAACTTATCATTCACTGAAGTCAGTAGCTTCTGCAAATGCTCATTAACTTCTCCCCGTGGTAATTTCTCAGCGGACTCGGAGATAGTCACCAGCATTACCGGCTGATCCATACCGTGCCCCAGAACACAGAGCTGGGCCAGCATTGTCTCATTACCAAAAAATCCTTCGAGTCGGCTGGGCTGAATAAACTTGCCTTTACTGGTTTTGAAGGTTTCTGAAATACGCCCAGTGATATGTACCAGACCGTCCTTATCAATAAATCCAGAATCACCCGTGTGGTAATAACCGTCCCGTATTACCTCCGCAGTTTTTTCCGGTTCAAGATAGTATCCCTTCATCAAGGAACCGCTCTTAAAGAGTATCTCCCCTTCCTCAGAAATCTTAACTTCACAGCCGTGATAAGGCTTACCAACCGTCCCCGGCACAGGATCTTCCCCCGGCGGAGCAAAGCAACCATAAATAAAATTCTCGGTCATACCGTAGCCATCGGCCACCTTCATTCCCATACGGTGGTACCAGCGCAGTAGTTCAATGGAAATAGGGGACGCACCGCTAACCAATATTTCTGCATCATCCAACCCCAGACCATTGCGAACTTTCTTTCTTAACCAGGTATTGATTCCAGGAATACGTAGCAGTACTTCTTGCAGCGACGGCGGGATTTTTTCATCAATTCCCTCTTTAAACTTGGTCCAAAGGCGAGGAACCGAGAAGAACATCGTCGGACGCGTTCGCTTTAAATCTTCCAGGAAAGTATCCAGAGATTCGGGGAAATGAATTGGGGTACCAGAATACAAACAATGGAATTCAACCAATATCCGCTCTGCGGCATGAGCTAAGGGCAAATAAGAAAGAACACGGTCATTCTCATCCATTCCATAACCGCGAATCATATTTGGGGAGACAAAAACCACCGAAGACCAGCTATGCATAACCCCTTTTGGATTACCTGTAGTTCCAGAGGTGTACATGATCGTAAAGATATCATCCAGATCAAAGGTCGGCTTTTCCTCAAAACGCTCACTCTCTTTGATTAGGGTTTCCAGATCCTGGTCACAACGGATCTCACAGCGTTGGATAGCAACCGAGGGCAGCATATCAGCAACTTCCTGTAGAGCCGCATTATTGTCGGTGGCCCCACAGAAAAGCATCTTCGATTCAGAGTGCTGTAAAACATAAGTCATCGAGGAGACAGATTGACCTGGGTAAAGCGGCACGCTGATCATTCCCGCCAGCATGATACCCACATCCGCAATAATCCAGTCCGCACAATTTTTGCCGTGAATAGCGATGCGATCACCGGGCTCGTACTGAGCGCGCAAGTAGCCAGCAATCCTGCGAGCCCGATCCATTACCTCACCCCAGGTATAGTCTCTCCATTGCCGCTGCTGCATTTGGCGAAGAAAGACCGTATCAGCCTGCTGCGCCTCCCTCTGATAAAGAAGCTCTAAAGGTTGCAGGCCCTTCACCTTCTCGTACTTTTCTTCCGGGGTCATCGCTAGTCCTCTCTGATTATTGTGTTTTTTTTAATTATGAGCAGTATCATTTGTCCGGGCAGATTGCACCAATATGCAGCACACCCTGAGCGGAGTTACCAAGATAACTAAGCAGTAAAGCCATTAAATAACGACTTTTACCCGGCTTGGCTAGATCCGCCGAATGAATATGGCAGATGAAACACCTAAAAAGGCAGAATCTCTGACAGTTATTGTTTTACCTTAAGTTACTGAAGATCAGCTATTAGTGCAATTATTGTTATCAACCATAAAATGCGAATGGCTGGTCACAAAGGAGCAGGCTCTTTGCTGCTTAATTGGGACATCAGGTCTAACAAAAGTATCCCATTTATCAGGACGCTACTTACTAATAGAACTAAAAACTAGTGCATTGTGGTACACAGTGTCACATGAATGTAATTCGAAATGACTTTTGATTTCTTAAAAATTTAATCCGCACTAATTTCTAATTTGATATCAGGCTTACAGAAAAACGACAAAAATCCACGGAGACTTAAAATCTATTTAAGGCAATTAATACATTAACCTTAATTTAATTAAGAGCATTAACAGCTCTTAAACATTGAAAATAGCCGCCTCAATACTTCAGAGAAAATAACTTTAATTTCTCAATCAAGAATATACTTTCAGAGCTCGCAACAGCGAAAGCACTGTCAGTTTTGTTTAAAAATAGATGTGTTTAACTGGGCGTTAAAAGCGAGATTGAGGAGGGAGAAATGGGGAGAGGGATGTGAAAAACACCCCCCTCTCCTACAAATTGTATTAACCTACCTTTTCTCCGTGAGCCTGCTTATCAGCATGGTAAGAAGAACGTACCAAGGGACCACAGGCCGCGTGCTTAAAGCCGATTTGCTCGGCGTAGCGGCGATACTCTTCAAACTCATCCGGATGGACGTAGCGTTGTACCGGTAAATGTTCTTTACTCGGTTGCAGATACTGGCCGATCGTAAGCATATCGATATCATGCTCGCGCATATCGTCCATTACCTGGAAAATTTCCTCTTTCTCCTCACCCAGGCCAACCATCAACCCGGACTTGGTCAGTACGTCAGGGCGACGCTTTTTGTATTCCTGCAGCAGCTTTAAAGACCACTTGTAATTGGCACCGGGACGAGACTCTTTATACAGGCGTGGCACAGTTTCCAAATTGTGGTTAAACACATCCGGAGCTTCTTTCTCCAGAATGTCCAGCGCTACATCCATACGGCCGCGGAAATCCGGAGTGAGAATTTCCACTTGCAGGTTCGGGGATTGCGCTCTCGATTCACGAATACAATTGGCAAAATGCTCGGCGCCACCATCGCGCAAGTCATCCCGGTCAACAGAGGTGATTACCACATAGCGCAAACTCATTGCAGCAATGGCATCCGCCAGGTTCTTGGGCTCTTCCGGGTCCAGTGGATTGGGCTTACCGTGGCCTACGTCGCAGAAAGGACAGCGACGGGTACAGATTTCACCCATGATCATAAATGTCGCGGTACCGCCACTAAAGCACTCTCCCAAATTAGGGCAGCTCGCCTCTTCACAAACCGTTGACAGTTTTTGTGAGCGGAGAATATTTTTGATGCGATCCACTTCTTTTGAAGCGGGAACCTTTACGCGAATCCAGTCAGGCTTACGCAGCAGGTTATCGCTGGCAATTACCTTCACCGGGATACGCTCTACCTTATCGCCATCGCGAAGTTTCTCCCCCTGCTGGAGGCGGCGAGTGCGCTTAACGGGCACCAGGTTGGGTTTATCAGCCATTACTTAATTCCTGCTGTTCTGCGCTCAGCTGCGCAAATACTTTTTCATCAATGGGTTGCCACTGGGCGTCGGGCAACTGAAGAGTGTGGAGCAGCTCGCGTACAAAAATCTCGGCGACCTGGCTCCAACTCGGGGTTGGTTCCAATATTTCTGCCATCTGCACCATCTGCATCCCCGCATAGCCACAGGGGTTGATCCGCAGGAATGGAGCCAGATCCATATCGATATTGATGGCGATACCGTGGAAACTGCACCCCCGCCGAACTCGCAATCCGATAGAGGCAATTTTACTCCCCGCACCTGGGCCTTTAGTGAGGTAGACCCCAGGCGCATCGGCCCTGGGTGCCGCTGCAACACCAAAGGTTTCCAGCATTGCCACCGTGGCAGTTTCCAGGGCAGTGACCAGATCACGCACGCCGATTTTTGCTCTGCGCAGGTCCAGCAATGGGTACACCACCAACTGGCCGGGGCCGTGATAAGTCACCTGTCCCCCACGATCCACCTGAACCACGGGTATATCACCGGTATTCAGCAGGTGCTCGGCTTTGCCTGCCTGCCCCTGGGTGAAAACCGGCTCGTGCTCTACACACCAGATCTCGTCGACACTTTCGCCATCGCGACTATCGGTATAGCGCGACATCGCCTGCCAGACACTCTTGTAATCTCGCCGCGCAAGATCGCGAACAATGGTCATCAGAGCACCATATGCACAGCGGGGTGCTGTTTCAGTTCTTCAAATAATGCTTTGAGCTGCTCCTCACCAGTGGCGAGGATAAAGAAAGTCATTGAGGTGAATTTACCAGTACTACTGTCACGTAAGGTAACGCGCTCTTCGTCCAGGCCGGGGGCATGGCGACGCATCACATCCAGTACAAATTCGTGCGCCTCATCATTGGCATCACGCACGACCTTGACCATGTAGTCTTCGCAGGGAAATTCAATTTTCGGGGCTTTTTGATTGGGATCTTGACTCATACCACTCTCCGGGGCCGGGCTGTTAGATATTGAGAAAAGCTTAGGCACAGCCGGGCGGCGATTATACAGCGGCTAAACAGTAGTGGACAGTGAGCAAAAGGGGAAGTGGACAGAGACTGAGGAGGGATGGACAGGGATGGGAATCATTCCCATCCCTAAATCAGCAATTAGCTAAAAAAGCCCATTACAAAGCGCTTGATGGAGTCCCACATGCGCTTGAAGAAACCGGCACGCTCCACATCTTCGGCAGCAACTGCTTTAACATCGGCGACAGTCTCACCATCCAGGGTCACAACAACTTTACCCACTGGCTGGCCCTTCTGCACAGGCGCTTCCAGCTCACCATCCACAATCAGGTCGGCCTTAATGCCTTCCTCACCGCCACGGGGGATAGTAACGAATACATCTTTAGCTACGGCAATACCCACGCTGGGCTCTTTACCACCCCAGACACGCTCCGTCTGCAACTCTTCACCCTGACCATAGACCTTGTGGGTTTGGTAGTAGCGGAAGCCGTAGGCGAGCAGTTTTTGGGTCTCAGAGGCGCGCTTCTCATCACTGTCGGTGCCGACAACAATAGCAACCAGGCGCATGCCGCGCTTCATTGCAGAAGCTACCAGGCAGTACCCTGCTTCTTCCGTATGACCGGTCTTAATTCCATCTACAGAGGAATCGCGCCATAGCAAACGGTTGCGGTTAGGCTGGTTAATTCCGGAATAGCTGAAATACTTCTCGGAATAAATATCGTAATGCTCTGGGTGGTCCATTATCAGCGCGCGCGCCAGTACACCCAGGTCATGGGCAGTCGTTACATGCCCCTCTGCAGGCCAGCCAGTGGCGTTGACGAAGTTAGTATCTTCCATTCCCAGCAGCTCTGCCTGCTGGTTCATAACTTCGGCAAAGACCTCTTCGCTACCGGAGACGTGTTCTGCCAGAGCGATACTCGCATCGTTACCGGACTGAATAATCACACCGCGCATCAAGTCGATAACCGGCACCTGGTCACCCACTTTGACAAACATCTTGGAGCCACCCTTACGCCAGGCCTTTTCAGAGATACGAACCATATCGTTTTCTTTGATGCTCCCCTTAAGGATCTCCTCAGAAACGATATAGGCCGTCATCATCTTGGTAAGGCTTGCCGGCGGTACCGGAGTATCCGCCTCGTGCTCAACCAGGACCTGACCGGTATTGGCATCTAAGAGCAGGTAAGACTTCGCCGCCAATTGGGGCGGTGCAGGGATAAGAGATTGCGCCTGGGCCAGGCCCGCACATAACAACAGGAAAGAACAGGCGATAATCCGTGTGATCATAGGTATATGTCTCGTCATTCCTCGTTTTCGTTGGCTTAACCTGCAACGAAATCTACAAGGTTAATCAGCGGCACTAGAGCTTGTCACCAAACGCCGCCTATCATTACAAAATTACAAAATACAAGAAAAAACGCGTCAATGCGCACTATTTTGTGAACGGGTATTCAAATGACTGCCACCGATATCATCAGTCACAATCATTTAAGGCGGTTATCACCCATCCCTATTAGCCCACAACACTATTCGTAAACTACTTGTGGCTGTCCAAATTGCTTCTGCTCAACAGTTTCCCGCGCTGTTGCCAAAGCTCTCTGCTGGGTGAGTGGACCAATTCGAACTCGATAATAAGTCTTGCCGCCACTCTGAACAGAACTAACAGCAACAGGATAGTCAATGGCCGCTGCCAATTGGGTGCGAATTTCCTGGGCCTGCGCGGAACTGCTATAAGCACCAACTTGCAGATAGGTATTGTCGGGCAACTTGATAGTCGTATCTTCCGCCAAACCAGCGGTGCCATCACTATTGGCCAGCACTTCATTGGCCGCCGGCAACGCGGCCGGGTCCAGAGCCTCTACCTCAACCCGAGCAATGCCTTTATCAATGTATCCAAGCTTTTGCGCAGCAGTATAACTGAGGTCGATGATGCGCCCGTGCACAAAGGGCCCCCGATCGTTTACCCGCACGATAATACTGCGGCCATTGTCGAGATTGGTGACCTTGGCATAGCTGGGCAGTGGTAGCGTTTTATGGGCAGCAGACATGGCATACATATTGTAGACCTCGCCATTTGCAGTGCGTCGGCCGTGGAATTTTGTTCCATACCAGGAAGCCTGCCCCACCTCTTTATAGCCCTTGACGTCATTGCGTACACGATACGTGACACCGTTGACCTTATAAGGGGATTTATTGCCGGCGTCGCCGATCGGCTCGCGGACAGGGATCGGCTCAGGGGCTGCTTGCATATTTACCGGAGCAGCAGGGCCACTATCCTTGATGCTATTAAAGTCCGGTTGCTTGGTGTTTTCGGTTTTCTGTGGTTTTGGCTGCGGGCCACTACAGGCCGCTAATATCAGGACCGCCAGGGCCACTCCCCAACGCGCTTTGCACTGAAACATAATCCCCCCGGCGCGCGACAACTTATTGCTGCCGTCTCCAAGCCGCTATTATCTGGAACTGCTAAATAAAATAGAAAAATATGAACACTAAAAACCCAAATGGTTCCCTCCATTTGGGTTAAATTTAGCTGCGGGACTGAAGCCGCCTTAAGACTTGCCGCCTCTCGCTTTAACAATCTCTTGGGCCAGGTCATTGACGGCCATAGCGTAAAGGCGACTGCGGTTATAGCGGGTGATAGTCGCGAAATTATTCAAACCGAGCCAATACTGTTTTCCCTGCTCAGTTTGCAGGGAGAATACGTTGGCCGGCATTTCCGGAGCCACCTGGCTAGTAGCGTTAAAGCCTTTGTCCGCCAATTCTCCAACGGTCCACTGCGGCTGCAGAGTATCGTTGACGATTGTCATGTCCGCATTCGGGCGGGGGCTGGCCAGTACCGCGACCGGTTCACCGGGCTTCCATCCATGTTTAACGAAATAGTTAGCCACACTGCCGATCGCATCGGTAGGGTTGTTCCATATATCCGCCTTGCCATCGTCGCTGAAGTCCACCGCATAAGAGCGGTAGCTTGAAGGCATGAATTGACCGTAGCCCATAGCCCCAGCATAAGAGCCCTTGAGAGCCAAGGGGTCCATATCCTGCTCACGAGTCAGCAGAAGGTAGTTTTCTAACTCTTTGGTAAAAAACGCAGAGCGACGGGGGTAGTTAAATGCCAGCGTGGAAAGTGCATCCAAAACCCGGTAGCCGCCCATATTACCGCCGTATCGGGTTTCAATTCCGATGATGGCAACAATCATCTCTGCCGGTACACCGTATTTCTTTTCAGCCTCAGCCAGGGCCTCGGCATTTTGATCCCAAAAGTCTACCCCACCGGCAATGCTCTGCGGGGTAAGAAACATTTTGCGATATTCGTGCCAGGGCTTGGCTTTCTCAGCTGGCCGTTTGATCGCCTTTAGGATGGAATCTTTGCGCTTGGCCTCACGCATCAGAGTCTGCATTTCTTCGCGATTAAAATCGTGCTCTTCCACCATATAATCTACGAATTCTTGCGCTTGTTTATTATTTCCGTGACCCGGTTCCTGCGCACAGGCGGCGAGGGCCAGTCCCATCCCGATTAATAATCCCGAGGTCCACTTCAAAACGACCGCTCCTGTCTTCATCTCGCGTCTCTAAATCCGGTTATTGTCCCTATGCAGTGTTCCTCAAAAGTGAACTCTGCGCCGCTCAGTGCCAACAGCCATCAACAAGCCAAATCCGGCCATCAATGTAATCAAGGATGTCCCGCCGTAACTAATCACAGGCAAAGGCACCCCAACTACCGGCAACAATCCTGTAACCATACCAATGTTTACAAATACATAGACAAAAAAAGTGAGGGTAATACTCCCCGCCAACAATCGGCCAAATACGTGCTGGGCCATAAAGCTGATGTAAATGCCACGGGCGATAATCAATACATATAGCAAAAGCAGCAACAGGGCGCCGCGCATGCCCCACTCCTCCGACAGTACCGCGATAATAAAATCGGTATGGCTCTCCGGCAGGAAATCGAGCTGTGACTGGGTTCCCTGCAGGTAGCCTTTGCCGTAAACACCACCGGAGCCGATAGCCGCTTTGGAGTTAAATATATTCCAACCAGCACCAAAACGGTCATCATCTGGGTTGAGCAGGGTCAAAATTCGCTGCCGTTGGTAATCGTGGAGCCCCCAGTGCCAAATTGGATAGGCAGCAACCAACAGCGCCATTGCCGCCGCACTGATCATCTTCCAACTCAACCCAGCTAGATACAGGGCAAAAAGACCGGACGCCGCAATCAGGATCGAGGTCCCCAAATCCGGTTGCCGTACGATAAGAGCTGCGGGAATCGCCACAATTGCCAAAGCTCCAATCACCGTGGTCAGTGATGGCGGCAAGCGGCGTTGATGCAGGTAAGCTGCCACTGCCATGGGAACACCGAGCTTCATCACTTCCGACGGCTGGAAGCGAAATCCGCCTATCTCCAACCAGCGCTGCGCCCCCATCGCCTTGGTGCCAAAAAACAATACCCCAACCAATAGCGCACAACCGGCCAAATAGGCCCAGGGAGACCAGCGCCGATAAAAATCCAGGGGAATTTGCGCAACGATAAACATGCCCACGAAGGCCACGCACATAAAAATCGACTGGCGCCGCACATAGTTCATATCACCGCCAGAAGCGCTGTACAGCACTCCAAGTCCTACGGCTGCCAACACCAACAACAGCACCAGTAGCGGTATATCAATATGCAGGCGGCGGGAAAGACTGACCGGCTTGCGCAGACTGCCGTGGGCATCTGACAAACGGTGGGAGAAATCGCGACTAGCCATTGCCAGCCCCCTCGCTCAAATAAGTGGTATCCGCCGTCTTCTGCGGTTCCAACTGCGGGCGTGACATCCACTCCGCAAATAGCTCTCTTGCCACCGGGGCAGCGACCTTGCCGCCGCCCTCACCATTTTCGACTAATACCGAAACAGCGATACGGGGGTTATCCACAGGCGCGAAGGCCACAAACAGGGCGTGGTCTCGGTGGCGCTCTTGCAGGGCCTCTGAGTCATAGCGCTCCCCCTGGGCAATACCGACCACCTGAGCGGTACCGGACTTACCCGCCACGCGGAAGTCCAGATCTTTACCTGCCCGTTTCCCGGTACCGGTACGGTGGTTGACTACAGCCTCCATTCCCTCGAATACCAAATCCCAGTGATCAGGGCGGGCCTCGAGGTTGTGCAGTATCTCGGGAGGTTGTTCCACCCCGTTGATCGACTTGACCATCTGCGGGCGGTAGTGGGTACCGCGATTGGCAATCGTGGCAGTCATTACTGCAAGCTGCAGTGGCGTCGCCAACACAAAACCCTGCCCCAGCACCGCATTCAAACTGTCACCGGGAAACCAGGGCATACCGCGGGCACCGCGCTTCCAATCTCTAGAGGGAAACAACCCGGAGCGCTCCATGGGCAAGTCGACTCCGGTCTTTGTCCCCAGGCCAAAATGGGAGGCGATGCTGTGCATATCATCGATATCCCAGCGGTGCGCCATATCCCAAAAGTAGACGTCACAGCTCTGCGCCATGGCCTGTATCAGATCCACTTTCTCACCGTGCCCCCAGCGCACGTGGTCGCGGTAGATGCGCGGATCGTTGGGCAGCTTGTAAAAGCCGGGGTCCTTGACTGTACTCTCTCGAGTAATAATGCCCGCCTGGAGTCCACCCAGCCCCATCAACGGCTTTAAAGTGGAACCCGGTGGATACTGACCCTGCACCGCCCGATTAAACAGGGGCACATCGAGGGAATCGCTGAGGGCGCGATAGTCGGCAAAGCTGATGCCGGTCACAAACAAATTGGGGTCGAAGGACGGCTTGCTGACAAACGCCAACACGCCACCGCTATTTACATCGATCGCAACTACTGCACCGCGACGATCTCCCAGGGCATCAGAGGCGACTTGTTGCAGTTGAGCATCCAGGTTGAGCACCAGATCCGAGCCCGGTTTGGGGTCCTGGCGCTCCAGTACTCGTAAAACCCGGCCACGAGCATTAATTTCAACATTTTCATAACCGACCTCACCAAGCAGGAGGTCCTCGTAGGAGCGTTCCAACCCAACCTTACCGATGCTACGGGTACCGCGATAGCGGCGCACATCATCCTCGGTAAAGTTACTCAGGTCCCGGTCACTGATTCGCCCCACATAGCCCACACTGTGGGCAAATAAATCCCCGAGGGAGTAGTAACGCACCAACTCCGCCTCCACTGACACCCCAGGCATACGGAATTGATTAACACTGATCCGTGCGATTTCATCTTCGTTCAAACGAAACCGGAGAGGCACTGGCTCATAGGGGCGCCGGCGCTTGAGGCGTTTCTGGAATTTGGTGACATCGTTTTCATCGAGTCGCACCAGGTTACCGATCAGCTCTAGCGTGACATCCATATCGCGAACGCGCTCGCGAACAATCGACAAGTTATAACTGGCGCGGTTATCGGCTAGCAAAATGCCGTTGCGGTCGTAGATCAATCCGCGGGTCGGCGCGACCGGGCGCACCTGGATACGGTTCTCATCAGATTGAGTGCGGTAGTCTTCGTAATTAACCACCTGGAGGTTGTAGAAACGCGCTACGAGAACACCCAGTAAAAAGATAACCCCCACAAGCGCCACCAACATACGATTGCGAAACAATCGCTGCTCGGTATGGGGGTCCTTGAGATGGTAATCGTGCGGCATCAGAATTTATTCGATGGTTTTTGACTGGCGTGCAAAAAATCTAATTCCCTACATTAACACAGGGCGAGTCAGGAGAGAGAACCGAGTCGGCAAATCTCTTCGCGACTTATCGCAAATATTTTATTTGTGATAGGGATGGCCGGCCAATAATGTCCAGGCGCGATAAATTTGTTCAGCCAGAACCACCCTCACCAGCGGGTGCGGCAAGGTCAGTGGGGACAGAGACCAGCGCTGGCGAGCACGGGCGAGGCAGTCTTCGGATAAACCGTCGGGCCCGCCAATTAACAGGCTGATATTTTCCCCAAGCATTTGCCAATCACTTAATTGCGCCGACAACTGCTCGGTACTCCAGGGCTTGCCTTTCACATCGAGCGCTACCACGTGGTCCCGCGGTCCCAAAGCGGCGAGCATCGCCTCGCCCTCTTTTTTTCGCGCTTTTTCAATCAGGGCTGCAGAGCTCTTTTGGCCTCGTTGGCCGAGTGGAATTTCCACCATTTCCAGAGCAATTTCCCGGGGCAGGCGCTTAGCGTACTCGGCGTAGCCCTCCTGCACCCAAGCCGGCATTTTTCCACCGGCGGCAAGAATGCGGATTTTCACAGCAATTAACCCTGGTGCGGATCACTGCCATCGGCATCGTCACGGGTATTCGGAGTCATAGACCAGAGTTTTTCCAGATCGTAGAAACCGCGAACATCTGCGAGCATCACGTGAACAACCAAGTCACCGTAGTCGACTAATACCCACTCGCCCTGGTCAACACCTTCAACACCAATGGGGCGAATACCTTCTTTTTTCAGCTCGTCTACAACGTTCTCTGCCAGGGACTTAACCTGGCGGCTGGAAGTACCAGTACAGATCAGCAGATTGTCCATTACATCTGAAAGCCCGGAAACATCCAGGGAAACAATATCCTTACCTTTCAAATCTTCCAGCGCATTGAGAGCGATATCTTTAATATTTGTCATAACACCTTGATTCATTGCGGGTCGCCTGAAGCAACCTCTGTATAAAGTCGATGATCTTCTATGTACTGCAACACAGTTGCGGGCAGTAAATAGCGTGGCGACTGGCCACTTTTAATTAATTCGCGAATTTGCGTCGCGGAAATTGGCAACATGGTCTGCTCCCGCAACAGCAGGCAACCACATGCTCGTGTATGCAAGCCTGCAACCGTGCCCCGATGATTCTCCAGCAGTTCTGCCAGAGGGCCATGCTCTTCGCTATCGCGATCTGGCAGGTGCCAGCCCGGCCTTGTTACCACCACCAGATGTGCCAGCTCCAAGAGGCGCTCCCAGCGGTGCCAGCGGTGCAGACTCAATAGGGAGTCCAATCCCATGCAGAAACTGATGGAGGTTTCACCTCCCAGTTCACTGCGCAGCTCCTCCAGGGTATCTACCGTATAAGTAGCTCCGCCACGATGGAGTTCTCGCTCATCCAGGGTGAGCTCATCACACCCCTCAAGCGCCAGAGCCAGCATTTCGCTACGCTGGCGGGACGATACACCTGGCGTCTGCCGGTGGGCAGGCTGGTGGCTGGGTAGCAGGCGCATTTCATCAAATTCGAGCACCTGGCGCAGCTCCAGCGCCATGCGCAAATGACCGAGATGAATCGGATCAAAGGTTCCGCCAAACAGGGCCAACTTATGCCTTTTGCTCGCCACAATTATTTCTCGTACCCCCCGCACTCGCTGCCCCAAAGGGAAAAGTGCTTATTGCCGGATATGGCCATCTCCGAACACAATCCATTTTTGCGAAGTGAGCCCTTCCAGGCCAACCGGGCCGCGGGCGTGGATTTTATCAGTACTGATACCAATTTCCGCCCCCAAGCCGTACTCGAAACCGTCAGCAAAGCGGGTTGAGGCATTAATCATCACTGAGCTGGCATCCACAGCACTCATAAAACGGCGGCTGCGACTGTAATCCTGGGTGACAATTGCCTCGGTGTGGCCGGATCCGTAACAGGCAATATGGTCCATAGCCGCTTCCATATCCGCAACAACACGCACAGCCAGAACCGGGGCAAGGTATTCCTCACTCCAGTCATCTTCTGTCGCCGCTACACAGTGAGCAATGATTTCACGGGTCCGGTCACAACCGCGCAATTCAACCCCTTTGTCTTCGTAGGCACCAGCCAAGCGCGGCAGTATATCCGCCGCAACCATCTCGGCAACTAAAAGTGTTTCCATGGCGTTACAAACACCATAGCGATGGGTCTTGGCATTGAGGGCGATATCGAAAGCTTTGTCCAGGTCAGCCCGATCATCGATATACACATGACAAACACCGTGCAGGTGTTTGATTACCGGCACCCGGGCTTCGCGACTGACCCTTTCAATCAAGCCGGTTCCGCCCCTGGGTACAATCACATCCACATATTCCGGCATAGTGATCAGGGCACCCACCGCCGCTCGATCGGTGGTATCGACAACCTGCACCGCCGTTTCCGGCAAACCCGCTTCGCGCAAGCCGGCGGTAATACAGGTGGCAATTGCCTTGTTCGAGTGCAGCGCTTCACTGCCTCCACGCAAAATTGTGGCATTGCCGGATTTTAAGCACAGGCTCGCTGCATCAATGGTCACATTGGGCCTGGACTCATAAATAATGCCCACCACCCCTAGGGGCACACGCATTTTGCCCACTTGAATACCGCTGGGGCGATAGCGTAAATCTTCAACTTCTCCCACCGGGTCGGGCAGCTCTGCCACCTGCACCAAGCCCTCGATCATGCCATCGATGCGGGCATCGTTAAGCTCCAGACGATCCAGAAGAGCCGCATCCAGGCCGCGCTCGCGACCGGCCTGCATATCCAATGCATTGGCCTTCAGTAAAGATACTCGCTGTGTCTCCAGTTGGGCAGCGATGGCTTTAAGAGCATTATTTTTGGTGGAGGTATCCGCAGCAGCTATCTGTTTGGCGGCGGTACGGGCTGCGCGCCCCATTTGTTCGAGCTTGGCGCGAGTGGATTGCTGATCAGCGGTGTCTGTGGCGGTCACTTGGCTCTCCGTGCAAAATCCGGTCGGCCGCGCAGTATAACCCAGCGAGACCCGGTTGAAAGTGCCGATTACCGGGCCCCACAGCTTTATATCTAGCTATTCCCGCGCCCAACGGTCCAGGTTCTCGGCAATGGTTGCAAGCCGAATAAGAGGATCTTCTACCGCTAGCAAGTCGGTGCGAACCTTATCTTCCAATGGCAGAAGCTGAGCCAATTGCCAGGATAGTGAGTCCGCAGACTCCACCGGCTCAAATTTAAGTGATAGCGTCTGTGCCCGCTCCTTCAACTCCTCCAACACCGACAGAAGACCATCGCAATCCGCTGGAATCGGCTTTTCATCTTCATCTGGTATCCATTCCACGTCCCCCAGAAGCAAGTCATCTTCTGCGCGACGGGTGTGGACAATGCGAAAGCGACGCCGACCTTTCACCTCCACATTTAGCAGCCCTCCCTCGCCCTGCCCCCAATCCACGATGTCGACATAAACACCGAGAGGCCATACTGAAGCGCGCCCCACTTCGCCCCCGGAGCGAATCAAAACAATGCCGAAGCCACTATTGGTTTTCATGGACTCACTGACAAGGTGAATATAGCGCTGCTCAAAAATCCGCAGGGGCAAAGTCACGCCGGGGTATAGAGGGACACTCAGGGGAAAAAGGGGTATCTGTTGCAAAGTCATCACTCATTATTTTTTGTGTGCCCTAAAGATAACATCGCCCTAGGGAACTCTGCGGCAGGTTAAGAGACTTTTTACCGCCAACCGGTTGGATTGCAAGCAAGTTTTTCCACTTTGCGGTAATTGTCGCTGGCAAGCCCAACACCCAGCCTTTAAGCTGCTGCGGTAAATTGACCAAACGGAGATTTTTCATGCCTACAGCAACCGCTCGCCATATCCTGGTTGAAAATGAACAGCAGTGCCAGGACCTGAAACAGCAAATCGAGAACGGCGCTGACTTCGGTAAAATTGCCGAGCAGTACTCCCAGTGCCCCTCTAGCCGTTCCGGCGGTGACCTGGGCTCTTTCAGCAAGGGAATGATGGTTCCCGAATTTGACAAGGTCGTATTTTCCGAAGAGCTGCATAAGGTACATGGCCCAGTCAAAACCCAGTTTGGCTACCACTTGCTGGAAATTACCAGCCGCCAAGACTGAGTCCCGACTGTTAAGCAGACATAAAAAAGCCGGGGTTATCCCGGCTTTTTTTATATTTCAAATTCCTTCGCTTCAGGCGCTGGGCGCCTCCTGCATCGGTGCCTCGGGCTCAACTTTATCAGCTTGCCTCTGACGACCGAGGGGCTTGAACATCACCAGCAACAGGGGCAGAAGTGTCAGGGAACCCAACAGTGCGGCGGACATCGCCAGCGCGGTGAGGAGGCCGAAATAGATCGACGGAACAAACTTCGACAGCGCCAAAATTGAGAAACCGACAATAATCGTGATCGCTGTGTAGAACATGGCACGGCCAATCGTCGCATGGCTGCGATGCATGGTCGCCAGGTAATTGCCATCTTTGGCAAACTCCGCGCGGAAGCGATACAGGTAGTGAATCGCGTGGTCCACCCCGATACCCACGGTAATCGCGGCGATAGTGATGGTCATCATATCCAGCGGGATACCCGCCAGCCCCATACCACCAAGTACCACACAGGCCGCCAGCATATTTGGCACCAGTGCAATCAGAGCAATCCACAGAGAGCGGAATAGCACCAGGAACATCAGCAGGATTCCGACAAAAACAGCACCCAGGGTCAGGATCTGGGATTTAAACAGGCTCTGTAACATATTGTTGTACAGAACCAACAGGCCGGTCTGATGAACATTCTCTGGAGCTATGCCCATCTCATTGTGAGCGTAGTTGTAGATACGCTGGATCAGCTCATCGCGACGCAGGGTGGGGTCTGTCTCCATCACTCGCAGGGTGATACGAGCCTGGTTGTTCTCCACAGATAAATAGGGGTCTACCAGAACGGAGCGAATTTCGGCCGGCAGGCTGGTATTGGCCACCGCCAGCTCAAAGTCATTGAGGGGACCGCCATTCAGATCCACGGCAACTTTATACAGGGTCGCCAGAGATTGAACCTTACCTATCTCCGGCTGCTCCTCCAGGTAATCATGCAGCTGCTCCAGCTTTGCCAAACCGGCAACCGTAAACCAGTAGCTCTGCTCCACTGACTCATCTTCACCGCCAAATGGATCATCGGAGGCAAAGGGGTCCTCTTCTACAGCGAAGGGATCTTCCTCTGCTTCCATCGCAAAGGGATCTTCTTCTCCCTCGAAAGCTGCCTCCTGCTCCTCGGGCTGATCCAGAATAATATCCAAGGTCACAGTGCCACCCAGGCGGCGGTCAATCACCAGCATGCCCTGATAAATTTCCGTGGAATCATCGAAGTAATCGATAAAGCGGTTTTCCACTTTCAGCTGGGATATACCCACCACACTCACGACGGCTGCCAGCAGTGAAATACCTAGCACCACAAACTTGTGGCGCTCAGCAAAGCGGGAAAACTGCAGGGTAAATGCGTGGGAGTTATCTGCACTTACACTGCCCACACGCTTCGGCAGCACCATCAGGAAACTGGGAATAATCAGGAACGACAGCAGCAGAGCCACAGTCACACCCATCGTCATCATCCAGCCAAAATCGATAACCGGGCGAATGCCGCTCACCACCAGGGACACAAAAGCCACGATGGTGGTCAGTGCGGTATACAGGCAGGGCTTGGCCATAAAGCGCACTGTCTGCAATACCAGCTTTTCAAGATCCCAATCCGGGTTCTGGGCAATATATTCCCGGTAGCGCACCGCCAGGTGGATGGTAATTGCCAAGGTAATAATTAACAGCAGTGCGACAAAGTTGGCCGAGATCACTGTCAGTCGCCAGTCCAGCCAGCCGAGTAGCCCCAGCATCACCACCGCAGTGGTAACACAAGTCATCAGCGGCAACAGCACCCAGCGCGGCTGGCGGAAAATCAGCAACAGAGTAATCACGATAAAAGCGAGGATCCCCACACCGAATACCAGTAGGTCGCTTTTAATAAACGAAATCATATCGGCGGTGATCATAGTGACACCACCGAGGAACAGCTCCGCTTCGCCGTTGTAGCCAGCCAGAATTGCGCGCACGGTATCGACGCGCTGGTGGGCAATTTTCTCTTGCTCAGTACGGTGGGCCAGATAGACCGCGCTGATCTCCTCCAGGCGAACGGCCTCTTCCGGAGTCAGTCCCTCTGTATTGCGCTTGCTGCGCAAAGCATCCCGCTCGCGCACCATCTCGATGCCACGGCTATCCAGTTTCAGGTTCGCCAGTATGGCCGTCGTCTGCCCGTCCGGACTCAGGATCAACTCCCGATAAATCGGACTGGAAAGGAACTCTTGCCGGGCCATATCCCGGTCGACATCGGGCCTGGAGAGCGTGCGCACCTCATCGCTGATATCGGTGAGAACCAGCTTGGGGCTGTATAGCAGTGGGACATCGAGAATGCTCTGCACACTGGACACACCATCTACCTTGGCCAATTCATCCCGCAACTTGCCCAGGGTTTCCAGGGACTCATCACTGAACAGGTCCCCAGTCTTGGAGCGGTAAGTGACGACCAGGAAGTCGCCACTGGCATAGCGCTCGGAAATCTCGCGGAAATAATCCAGGGATTTATCAGCTTCCAGAGTGAGGGAATCGGCAGAGGCGTCGATCTTCAGGCGGGACAATCCGAGGGCTGCCAGCAGGGTTAACAGGCCGATAACCACCAACACCGCAGCGGGCCGCTTGGTCACCAAGTATTCATAAGACTTCTGTAAAGCTGACAGCATAAATTTCCGCTTCTTTCCAAACTAAAAACTGGCCGCATTGCGGCGCGCATATTGTTCGCCTATGCGATGAATTAGCAAACCTAAAATTTGCCACCGCACCGTTTTATTGGAACTTTTTTCAGGGATTGTCGATATGCCCCAGGTCGCGTTCGGGAAACAGGGTATCCCTGACGCGACGTTTGAGCTCCTTAGCACCGGGAAAGCCGCCGTCACGCTTGCGCTCCCAGATCAAAATTTCGCCAATCCGAATCTCGAATACTCCCCCAGTACCCGGTTGCAATGCAACCTGATTAAGGTCATCGGCGAAAGTGTGCAGCAATTCCTGGGCCATCCAGGTGGCTCGCAACATCCAGTTGCACTGCACACAGTAGTGAATCGTAATACTCGGTTTTATCTCATTGCCCATCCTGCTCTCCCCAGCTGGGCAACAGCTTCTGCTCGATGCCCAACTGGTCGAGCAACCGCGCCACCACGAAGTCCACAATATCTTCTACCGAACTGGGCCTCTGGTAAAAGCCAGGGCTGGCCGGCAGGATCATGGCCCCCATGCGGGTGAGTTTCAGCATATTTTCCAGGTGAATCTCTGAGTAAGGCGCCTCGCGGGGAACCAGAATGAGCTGGCGGCGCTCTTTCAGGGCTACATCCGCAGCCCGCTCAATCAGGTTGTTCGATGCTCCGCAGGCCACCGCGGACAGGGTGCCACCACTTGCCGGGCAGATCACCATACTGGCTGGCGCCCCGGTTCCAGAAGCCACCGGGGAAAACCAATCGCGCTTGCTGAACAGAGTTAGCTGACCTTCCTGCGCGGCAAAACGATCAGCGAGGAAATTCTGCAACTCGCGTTCATCGCCCTCCGGCAACTGCATATTAGTTTCGGTGTTGATGACCACCTGAGCCGCCTCGGACAGCAGCAGCCATACGCGCACATTCGAAGCCAGCAGGCACTGAAGCAGGCGCAAACCATACTGGGCACCGGAAGCCCCGGTCATAGCCAGGGTCACGGTCTTCTCGAAAGGGGATTGATGCAAAGTCGATACCTTATTCAGCCCTGCGAGCATAGGGCTGCGCAGGAAACATTAGTCTTCTGACTTAGAGATCGTATTTCTGTTCCAGGGCACCGATAAGGCGCTGGTGGATACCGCCAAAGCCGCCGTTGCTCATCACTACGATATGGCTACCGGAATCGGCTAGCTGCAACACAGATTCCACACCATCTTCAATCGAATCAAAAGTTTTGGCCGGCACCGATGAGTGGTGGGCGACGTCTTCCAGGGACCAGTTAACTCCCTCAGGCTGATACCAGAGCACCATATCGGCCCCGGAGCAGGAGTCGGCCAGCTTGCCCTGGTGCACTCCCATACGCATGGTATTGGAACGCGGTTCAATCAGGGCAATGATTTTATCCTCCCCAACCTTCGCCCGCAGGCCATTGAGGGTGGATTCAATCGCGGTGGGGTGATGGGCAAAATCATCGTAAACACGGATGCCGGCCACTTCTCCCAAGCACTCCATACGGCGTTTAACCCCCTGGAAGCGTGCCAGAGCTGCCGCACTCAAATCTGGGGTGACACCCACATGCCGCGCCGCAGCCATAGCCGCGAGGCCATTTTGCACATTGTGCTGCCCGGTCAGGTCCCACTCGACCCGCGCCACAGCTTCGCCTTTAAACTGAACCGTAAAGCTGCTGCCATCAGCGGCAATATCCACTGCGCACCAATCACCCACTCGCACACCATCGGCAGACTCGCTGCCAACCCGCTGTACTTCACTCCAGCAGCCTTTATCAAGCACCTGCTCTACATTCTCTTCGGCAGAGGCCACTATCAAGCCGCTAGCAGGCACAGTTCGTACCAGGTGATGGAATTGTTTCTGGATTGCCGCCAGGTCCTCAAAGATATCTGCGTGGTCAAATTCGAGATTGTTGATAATCACCGTGCGCGGGCGGTAGTGCACAAACTTGGAACGCTTGTCGAAAAAGGCAGTGTCATACTCATCCGCCTCAACAATAAAGAAGGGAGACTCTCCCAAACGAGCAGAGACACCAAAATTAGCCGGGACCCCACCAATCAGGAAGCCGGGCTGCATATCTGCCGCTTCCAAAATCCAGGCCAGCATACTGGCGGTGGTGGTTTTACCGTGAGTTCCGGAAACCGCCAATACCCAGCGGCCACCCAGGAAGTGATCGCACAACCACTGGGCGCCAGAGGTGTAAGCCAACCCTTTTTCCAACACCGCCTCTACTGCCGGATTTCCCCGGGACATAGCATTGCCAATAATCACCAGGTCCGGGGCGGGCTCCAGCTGTGCGGGATCATAGCCCTCGGTAATTTGGATACCCGCTTGTTGCAACTGGGTGCTCATAGGTGGATAAACATTGGCGTCACTGCCGGTTACGCGGTGCCCTTCCGCCACCGCCAGTTGGGCCAAACTGCCCATAAATGTGCCGCAAATACCTAGAATATGAATATGCATAGCGGAAAAATGTACTCCTACGGGTTGCGGCGCAAGCTTAACACGGCAAATCGGGCCAGTAATTGCCAAATACCCCAATTACCATGCAATTTACTCGCTATTCCATTAGACTCCGCCCCCGCATTGGTCGGCCTCATCCCCGGTACGGTGGTAGGAATTTTCCCGAAAGGGTCGACACCCGATACGAGCTCCCGGTTATCCCCACTGGCACAAATGTTTAAAACTAGATGCGAGGCGGATTACCGGATCGGGATACTTCTCTATATCTCTATAAGCACAGGATAACCATGTCGAAAAAGAACGCCTTTTATGCGCAGTCCGGTGGCGTTACCGCCGTGATCAACGCATCCGCCTGCGGCGTAATTGAAGCTGCGCGTGAAAACCCGGACCAGATTGGCAATGTCTACGCAGGGCTAAACGGTATTCTCGGCGCGCTGCGCGAGGAGCTGATCGACGTGAGCCAAGAGAGCGCAGAGGATATTGCTGCACTGCGCCACACCCCCTCCGGTGCCTTTGGTTCCTGCCGCTATAAACTGAAGAGCCTGGAAGAGAACCGCGCAGAATACGAGCGCCTGATCGAAGTCTTCAAAGCGCACAATATTGGCTACTTCTTTTACAACGGTGGTGGCGACTCCGCAGACACCTGCCTGAAAGTATCCCAACTGTCCGAGACCATGGGTTATCCAATCCAGGCCATCCATATTCCCAAAACTGTGGATAACGACCTGCCCCTGACCGACAACTGCCCGGGCTTTGGCTCCGTTGCCAAATATGTTGCCGTTTCCACCAAGGAAGCGGCCATGGACGTGGCCTCCATGTGCGCTACTTCCACCAAGGTATTTATTCTCGAGGTGATGGGCCGTCACGCGGGCTGGATTGCCGCTGCCGGCGCTCTGGCCCAAGAACAGGAAGGCGATGCACCCCACATTATCCTGTTCCCGGAAATCGCTTTCGATAAAGAGAAGTTTCTCGCCAAGGTACAAAAGACCGTAGACGAGAAAGGCTACTGCGTTATCGTCGCCTCCGAAGGCGCCCAGTACGGCGACGGCACCTTCCTTGCCGATGCCGGCACCACCGACGCCTTTGGTCACAAGCAGTTGGGCGGTGTTGCACCGACCCTGGCCAACATGGTCAAAAGCGAACTCGGCCTGAAGTACCACTGGGCCCTGGCAGATTACCTCCAGCGCGCCGCCCGCCATATCGCTTCTGCTACCGACGTTGAGCAAGCCTACGCCGTAGGTCGCGCCGCAGTGGAAATGGCTGTAGCAGGCAAAAATGCCATTATGCCAGCCATTATTCGCGCAGAAGGTGAAGAGTACAGCTGGTCCATCGCAGAGGCGCCGCTGTCTGAAGTCGCCAACGTAGAAAAATTTATGCCGCGCGAATATATCAGCGAAGATGGCTTTGGAATTACTGAAGAGGGACGCAAGTACCTGCTGCCATTAATTCAAGGCGAGGATTACCCTCCCTACAAAAATGGCATTCCCCAGTACGCCACCCTGAAAAAGCAGCTGGTGGAAAAGAAGCTGGGTACTGATTTCGAAGCTTAATAGAAACGGTTGCCAGTCTCCCAAAAGCCTCCGAGTAAAATCAGGGGCTTTTTCTGTAAACGCCTCTACGCAGACTCCACATCAGACCAAACCGCAAATTCATTGCCGCAAGGTTCCCTAAAATGGAAGCGCCTGCCACCGGGAAACGGGAAAATTGGCTTGGCTATTTCGGCTCCGCATTGCGTGACTTTTTCCAGGGTACCCTCCAGGTCGCGGCTGTATAACACCACTAATGCAGATCCATTTTCAGTAGTGCTCTGCAACTCTGCCTTGAAAAAGCCACCGTCCAATCCAGCATTTGAAAAAGCGGTGTACTCCGGACCGTAATCGGTAAAAGTCCAATTAAAAGCCTCGGTAAAGAATGCTTTTGTCTTACCCAAATCCCTGGAGGGCAACTCAATATAATTAATTTTCTCGCACTCTCTCATAAGCTCACCATTTTCCTTATTTTTCAATTTTCAGGCTGTAGGTCGCACAGGGGTATTCACCACCTGAAAACTGCCATTTGCCAGCGCTAGTGGCCGATCCTGATAGAGAATAATGGCGCGATCCATCATCTGTACAAAATCGAGCATCGCATAAAGGATCACACCTTTTCGCCCCTGATATATATCAGGCCGATAAATCAACGCCGCCATCCTATCGTCCATGGCTTCATAGGTATATGAAGCCTCCCCAACTAACTCTCCCGACGCCGTAACATAACAATGTGTCGCGGTTTCATAGGTTACCGTGTGGGTAGAAAGGTCGGGGAAATCACCTTGTTTTGAATAGTGTGTGCCGGTCCATTCCAGGCTTAAACCTTCCAATGTCTTAAATGCCTGCAAACTATGTCTCCCCCAGTGGTTTAATAGCTTCGCCGATCACTAGTAACTGATTTACCTGAAGCAATAAAACACACGCTGACTGAAAACGACACTCCTTGCATTAAATATTTATCTATTTTGATACGTCTCCGATAGTCCCCAATGATACCTCAATACTCCAGAAAGACATCTTAGGCACTTTGCTCAAGTCTTTTTCCAATTCAGGGATCGGGCACGCACAAACACTTTCCCCTCCAATGGTCCATATAAAAAAGATTTTAATGACTCGCAATGGAGCCTTGCCGGGCTACCAATATGAAAACGAGGAAGTGAAACACTCGGGCATATACCCACGAAGGTAAAGAAGAAAAATACGCAATTAACGCGGGGAGGAAAGAAAACGGCCGAATATCTCTTGCCTTAATATCCGACCGTTCAATATGTGGAGTTAATTATTTATTGTTGTTGATATCCATCTCAGTGCCAAAACGGCTTGCGAATCTCAATTTCACGGTAGGCTTTATCTTCATTACCGAAATCGTCTTTCACAGTCAGGGTAATTTCATAACTACCACCGGTGGCATAGCGATGCAGTGCCATGGGGCCGGAGCGGCTGGTGCCATCACCAAAGTCCCACTCATAGCTCAGGTTACCGTCACCATCGTAACTACTGCGCTCTTCAACCCACACCCAGCGCAGGAAACTGTGCACTTTAAAGTCAGCCTGAAGCTCAACAACTTCATCAACCTGTACAAGCTGCTCAACGGTGGAGATCGCTCCCCGGTCGTCCTCAACCTGGAGAATTACAGAATAAGTGCCTGCTGCATCGTAGCTATGACTGGGGTTTTGCTCAGTACTGGTAGTGCCATCACCAAAATCCCAGGCCCAGCTAACGATAGTGCCATCGGTATCGACGCTGCTGTCGAAGTAGTTCACTTCGAAGCCTTCAACACCCCACTCAAACCCGGCAACCGGCTCCTGGTTATCTGCCCCCAGGTCCAACTCAACCACAAGCGGATCGTGATCTGAAGCGCGGAATGCATCAGTCGAGTAGAAACTCTCCACCTGCTCATCGGTTTTATTCTCGATGTTGTAATCCAGCACCCGAGGCTCGTCGGCATTGATATGCCAATCGGCCGCACCTGTTACCAAAGGAGCCAGTGATTCACTGGCGAGGGCGTGATCCAAGTAGCCGGACTCACCGCTGTAGACATAGGAGTAAGCTTCTCCTTCACCGAAAACCTCCAACAAATCAGCGTAACCAGCGTCCTTTAGAGTGCTAATTGGGTTTTCACGGGCGTAGCTATTGAGGTCACCGAGCACCAGAACACGATCGGTGCCGCTACCTGTCGGGTCAGAATCAATCCATGAAACCAGGGCATCTGCGGCTTCGGTGCGCAGCGAGTTCCAGCAGCCCTGTCCATCACCCAGATCATCGTTCAAACTGCCATCGTCAGGACAACTTCCCTTTGATTTAAAGTGATTGACCACCACGGCCAGCTCTTCACCACTTGATAGTTCGGCAAAAGCCTGCAGCAGTGGTTGGCGGTTACCGTCATCAAAGGGATAGCTATCAGTTGTCGCAGCAGCGCCTATAGGCATTACCCGATCGCTGCGATAAATCAGCCCCACAGTAATTTCATCGGTGCCCAGTTGAGCCAGGTCTGGATTAATAAATTGATAGTTTTCACTGCCAGTAGCCGCGTTAAGACCATTAATTAAATCCTGAATAGCACTTTCCGAACCGTAGCCATCGTTCTCAATTTCCATTAAGCCAACTACATCGGCATCCAGGCCTAAAATAGCGGAGATAATTTTATTTCTCTGGCGCAGGAATTCTTCTTCAGTATCAGCCCCACGGGAGGTAGGGAAACCGCCGCCATAACCATCGCCATTAAAATAATTCAGAACATTAAAGCTGGCGATCTTTAAACTGCCCTTACCCGGTAATTGTGGAGCGCTATCACGCAGGTTGGCAGCAACAAATTCTGGCGCCTCCACGGGATGTACTCGGTAGGCGCTGTAGCTATACCCCATTACTCCGCGCAACCCCTCTACCGTATCGCCATTGCGTAAGGTATTGCTGGCACTGAGGCCGGAGACGGGATAAGGCACAGCTTCCGGGTTCTGCACACTGGAACCATCGTCCAGCACAATCCTATTCAGATCGTTTGCACTTTCCTGTGCTACGGCTGCAACCCCAGGCTCATTGTTGTGGGTGGGAATATAGAGACGGCCATTGGCCAGGGTGACTTCACCATAGCGCCCCAGGTTATAGTGGTCATTCACCATCAGGGCTTGCGGGAACTCAACCAACATCCCCTCGTATTGCTCCTGCTCTTCGGCAGAACTAAACGGCAGGGAGACTTCCTCGGCAGTCACACTGTAGCCGCTACCGCAAACCGTAACGCCATCTACCTCATCTAACTCGGTAAAGTCATAGTATTCAGTAACCACACCACCGACGCGAACCAAATCCCCGACTTGCACATCTACACCGAAGCCTTTGTCGTGTACAAACAACCCCTCAGAGGTATTTATCTGGCCATCCTGATCACTGTCTTCCTCTTGCAGGAAGAAGCCGGAAAGGCCGGTGCTGGTATCTTGGAAATCACCAACAACAACCGCTTCAATTTCGTGGCGCTCATTCTCCAGAGCGCTTTCAAACTCATCACCCTGAACCTGGCTGATTAACGTAGAAATATCTCCGCAATCGCCGAGAACAACATCGTCATCACCGCCGTCATCTCCACCACCAGTGCCGTCTTCGCTGTGCCAGCCGAGGTTGGAAAAGTCGTCCTGGCCCAAGCTGGACCACTCTGAAGCTGGGTTAAAATCCATGCTGCCATCAACACGGCCTTCGCTCACACTCCAGTTGCGAATTAAGGTTTGATTTTGGGTCCCCAGACTGTTATCGCCCCATTGGCTACCGGGATCAACACCGATCTGGCCGATAACATCCACATATCCATTGGGGCCACTCAGGGCAACCGCATCATCCCCGTTAAACAGGCCGCTGGTATAAATCTGATCGGCTACTGACAGGATTGAGGAATCAGCACTGGCGTGGGCGAATACGTAAACATCGCCGTCTGCCAAGCTGCCACTTAGGGCGATGGTTGAAGCCGCCGCAGAGGAGCCATTGAAGTAAAGTTCAATGCTGTAGCTACTGAGGTCAACCGCTGCACCCGTGCCATTGTAAATTTCAAGGGCCTTATTATTGCTACTGCCCTCGATATATTCAGAAATAATGAGGTCGCTGGCTTGGACCTCTTCAGCCAAAAATGGTAACCCCAGGGCTGCAAGGGCAGCCAAGCCAATCTCTTTCATAATGTTCTCTTCACTCGTACCTGACACAGATCACGCGGCGCAAAGATTGGCGGTTAATTCCTAAAGTTCGATGAATGAAATATGAAATTTAAATTTCAGCTCTTTGTTCAAAAATCCATTTCACACAAAACCCGCCAAACTCGCCACACAATGCAAAAAAAGCGCCAAAGAATTTGTGCGGGGTGATGAATAGCGGCAAAGAAGCTTGAAAAGTTCGCCAAAAATTATATAGTCACTTATATAAGTGCTTATGGAACAGCTTTTATGAAATACAGCCAACTGGGGACTCAGCTTCGTCACATTCTGGAATTACTGGATGGCGATGTAGCAGAGAGCTATAGGGCCTGTGGCCTGGAGAATTACAAACCCCGCTACACCCCGATAATGCGTGCACTTATCCACAAGAGAGATATAACCATTAGTGAGGTGGTAGCGAGCACCCATATTTCCCAGCCCGCAGTGAGTCAAACTGTAAAAGACATGATTAAACAAGGGCTGGTACAGACCTCTTTTGGAGAAGATGCTCGCCAGCGCAAAATACGCTTGACCCGCAAAGGCAGTGCGTTGATACCCAAGCTAAAACAGCAGTGGATAGCAACTCGGGAAGCTGAGCAGTCCCTCAATAGCGAATTACCGACAGAACTATCAGAGCTGCTCAATCAAACAATTCAAGCTTTAGAGAAACGTCCTTATTTAGAGCGGATACAAGAAAATCTATCAATAGAGGCTACATAAATATGAAACGCCAACTCAAGATGAGTTTAGCGGTATTAATCAGTTTTTTTTCCATGTCTCTCGCGGCAAGTTCCGGCGCAATGAGTTCCTGCCAGTTTGAGACAGGCCCGGTTATTAAAGCTGCTGCAGTAGCTATTCAGAAGCACTATATATTGGAGGAAAAAGGACAGGCGCTATCCGCTCAACTCAATAGACTGGCAGAATCCAAACACTTTAATCATCTTTGTAGTGACTACCAACAATTCGCCAGCGCACTTACCAAAGAAATTCGCACCCTTTCCGGTGATAAGCATTTCTATATAGAGCATATAGATAACCAAAAAGAAGCCCACAATTGGATTGAACAGTGGCAGGCTGAAGCGCCCATCAATAACTACGGCGTTAAGAAAATTGAGATTCTTCCCGGTAACATTGGCTACCTTTCCCTCTCTTCTTTCCACACCTATAAAAATGCCCGCCAAACCCTCGCTGCGGCTTTCACCCTGCTTCGCCACAGCGAGGGCCTAATACTCGATTTACGCAGTAATGGCGGCGGAGACGAAGAAACCGCCAATGCTGTTCTGCAGTCATTTATTGATCCCCATTCTCCCTTTCCCTTTGTTATTGAAAGCCGCAAGGGGAGAGAAATACCGAAACGTATTTCACCTCAACCCTGGCCCAGCTATGGGAGTGACAGACCAATGGTCATTCTGATTGATGGGAGATCCTTCTCTGCATCTGAGAGTACCGCCTTCGCACTACAACAGCTGGGCCGAGCCACGATTGTCGGTAATGCCAGCGCCGGTGGGGCACATATGATGGAGTCACCCCAAACCCTCCCCTATGGCTTTGAAATCGGTATCCCAGATAAACGCCCGGTTTCTACGATTGCCGGCAGCCGCCCCAACTGGGAAGGACAGGGTGTGATCCCCGATATCGAAGCCAGTGAACAGGAGGTCATTCAAATCGCATTAAAAGTGATGACAGAGGCCCTATAAGTGTTCCTTTACGCTGCTACATCAAGCATTAACGAAACGGACACACAGGCTTGACCCCACTCCATACAGGCAGAGCCAAGTCCTCTTTATTATCTGATGGTGCGCCAGTTCGGCTTTTGAAAGCCCCTTCCTCGATGGTCAGGCGCATCAAAGCTGTTCCCTTCCGCTCCTGTAGGCTGGGGAGACGCACCTGATCCCAGCGCCCCGGCTCTATATCGTCAATAATCGCTTTAAAAACTGCATCAAATTCCCGCTGCTCTTTGACTCTCTCACCTCGGCAAAACAATACCGCAGAGCGATAATTAGCACTGTGATGATAAGCTGACTTGGCCAGTACCCACTCATCGCAGCGGGCAAATGAAATACAGACCTGTTCTCCAGCCTCCAACAGTTTTTGTAGCCGGCTCTTGTTAGCCAGGTGAAAATACAAAAACTCCCCCAGGCGCCAAATGGTTAAGGGAATAATGATGACTTCACCGTCTTCAATAAAACCGACATGGCCCAGTTTTAGCTCGTCGACAAGCTTATAAACATCCTCTCGCCGATAACTGGCACGTTTCGGGGCACGACGTACACGACTCTTCGCTGAGGTTGGCAATTCATCAGAGATTGGCGAATGCAAATTCATAAAACCTCCTTTAATTCACTCTGGTATGAAATATATATCGCCAATGTAGGATCTTGCTGGTACGCTGATAAGCGCCAGTATTAACTATTTTATGGTGCCAGTTTTGAGTAGCGCCGAGCTTACAGACCTAACTCTCAAATCAGGCCAGCCGCTACAGGAACAATTGTATCGGCAATTAGTAGATTGGATCTGCAACGGCCGGCTGGTTGCTGGTACCAAGCTCCCCTCCTCGCGCCGGTTGGCAGAATCCCTCTCTATCAGCCGCAATACAGTGACATTAGTTCTGGACCAGCTGAAAGCGGAGGGCTTCCTTACCAGCCATCCAGGGAAAGGCGTATTTGTATCTCCCGAATTACCGGCCTACACAAAGAAAACACACAGGCAAGGTTGGCAAGCACAGAGGAATAGGTACCTGCCATCACTTTCTCACTATGGTGATTTTGCACAGACATTATCTTGGGGTGAGAAAAGTGAAGATCAATCTCTCCCCTTCACCCCCGGCCTACCGGATCTAAGCGCATTTCCATTCACTATTTGGAACAAATTATACCGCCGCCACCAATCCAGGTTAGCTCTCACAGGTTACGGGCAAAGCCAAGGTTATTTACCTTTGCGTATGGCACTTACTGAATACTTGCGCAACTCCCGGGGAGTTCGCTGTAACGCTGAACAAATTATTATTACCAATGGAGCTCAGGAGGCCCTGAATCTATGTGCACTAGTCGCGATTAACCAGGGAGACAAGGTTTATATAGAAAATCCGGGATATCGCCGTGCTCGAGCAGCTTTCCAATCTGTTGGAGCAAAGCTCGTACCAGCGAACCTGAAAGATAAGCACTTGGATGTTGATAAGCTGGTCAATAGTGCAACCCAAGCCAAGTTACTTTTTACCACTCCAACACATCAGTACCCGATGGGTGGTGTTATGCCTGCTGGTGAACGAATCAAATTATTGGATTGGGCGACAGAGGCAAGCTGCTGGATAATTGAAGATGATTACGACAGTGAATTTTCATTCCAACATAAACCCGTCGCGGCGCTCCAGGGGATGGGAGAAAATACACCTGTACTCTACATGAGGAGCTTTAGTAAGACCTTACTACCCAGCCTACGATTGGGCTATTTAGTGGTGCCTAGTTCCACAGTAGAGGCATTTACCCAAGCCAAAGAAATGTTATCTGGCCACTCCCCTTAGCCATACAAGCTGTCGTGGCAGACTTTCTCGATGAGGGGCATTTTGTGCGACATCTTCGCAAAATGCGTGCTAACTACATGAAGAAATGGGAACATTTCTGTCAGCTTATTCGAGAAGAAATACCACCTCCAGCCGGACTAATTGCCAGTAGCGCCGGTATGCACTTGGTAATATCTACACCGGGACACGACGACATCACCCTTTCAAAAAAAATACGCGAATACGGATTTGGCAGCACACCACTATCGCTCTTCTATTCCAATAAAACTGAAGATCCAGGATTGGTACTCGGGTTTGCCAACACAACTTTCGAACAGAGAGCAGGTTGCGCAAAGATTCTCGCAAAAATCCTGAAAAAGTAGCCACAACACACCCAAACAAAACTTATTTTTATAATGCAGGTTTCTTCATTTTTCGCATCAGCATTAAGCACCTCCACCTAAAATAAAAAAGTAAATATTTTAATAGAATAAAAACAATCTATTATCACCAAAATATCAAATAAAACCCAATAAATTAGGAAAAATTTCCTATGGCTCTTTCTCAAACCTAGGTCACAATCTCCATGGCTTTGGGTGTTCACTCTCTTTTTTAATTACTCAGATAATTAGGGAAATTTGATATGAAAAATAGAAATATGAATTCTATAAAAGCATCTTTGCTCGCTGTATCCGGTATTGCCGCACTATCGCTCTCCGCCGTCGCTTCAGCGGTCAGCTGTGGAGATACCATTACAACCGCAGAATCACTTACCGGCGATATTCTTGGCTGCGCAAGCCATCCTGCACTCGTGATAGATGCTGGCGGATCACTCGATATGGCGGGTTACCACCTCAGTTGCGATGGCAGCGGAATCGGCATTCAATTGAAAGACAGTGATAGAGTCCTTGAGGATACTGTTGGTGGAAGCACTATCACAAACTGTAACAATGGCGTATCTGCCGAAGGCGATGGCAGCCATCAAATCTTTGATATCACTGCTTCATCAAACTCTATTGCAGGAATCGCACTTTGGAGTTCAGGTAATACCGTGGAAGCCTCCGATGCTAGCGGCAATGGGGGTATGGGCATACGCGTTATGGGTGACGGTAATCGTGTGAGATACTCTTATGCATCAAGTAACGGTCTCCAAGGAATAAAAATCGTTGGTGACAATACTCTCATCAGATTCAATGAAACGATTCTCAATATGTCGAGTGGGATTGTAATTGATAGTGGAGATGGCGGCATTGTTGCCAATAATCTATCAGATAATAACGGCGTTAACGGCATTATGATGTTGGGACTGGGTCAAGTTGGATATCTAATTATAGGCAATAAAGCAGAAAATAATACCGGTGCAGATCTTGCTGACCACAACCACCCTGCTTGCACTGGCAATGTATGGATTAGAAACACTTTTGGCAGTGCTAACGATGCCTGTATTAATTAAATGATATAGCGACTTTAGTGGCGAGCCGATTAGTTTTAAATATCGGCTCGCTCTCACCTAAAACAAAACCCTTCCACTCGCGAGCCATTAACTACCAACAGATGTTTTTCTAGAATAAAATTATTACTTATAACAGCAATTAATAGTGGTCCTTATAGCTAGTAGCGACTTCCCCTGAGAATAAGGTATAGAAATTAAAAAATGATAATGCTCAGTAAATACAGAGGTTGCTTTAAAGGAATAGCCATCGGCGATTCATTTGGCGCCCCATACGAGGGTGGTGTTCTAGAAAGACAACTCTGGAAAATTATTGGGAAAACCGAACAGGGCAAAAAGCGCTACACCGATGACACGCAAATGTCTATTGATATTGCGACCTCCTTTCTTGAACATAATTACCTTGATCAAGACCACATAGCCAAAAAATTTTCCCAAAGTTATCGCTGGAGCAGAGGGTATGGTCCCAGTGCAGCGAAACTACTCAAAGGCGTCAGGGATGGTAAACGCTGGCAAGATTTAAACCGAAAAAAATTTAAGCACGGTTCTATCGGCAATGGGGCCGCCATGAGGGCACCTATTATTGCCCTCTGCCATCCCCAAAATGACTACCGCCTCAAGCAATATGTACAATCAGTGTCTGAAATCACCCACGCCCATCCAGTTGCTGTCGAGGGAGCATACTTGATCGCTATCGCCATCTGTGAATCCCTGCAAGATCGCTCAAACAGAGAGATTTTGAACAAACTGGAAGTAAGCTGTAAGTCCGAAATATATCGCTGCAAACTGGAAAAGTGTGCGACTCTACTGTTTAACCAGAAGATCCCACATCCGCAGCAAATCAAGCAATGGCTGGGTAATGGCATTACCGCGCCAGAGTCCTGTATCACCGCCATTTACTTTGGACTTAAGTATCGAAACTCTCCTTTAACGTCTGTATTAGCTAATATTTTTTCTCTAGGTGGTGACACAGATACCTTGGGTGCCATGGCTGCTAGCATCTGGGGGGCATTAAATGGAGAAGACCGAATGGAAAGTATGGCCGACAAGGTCGAAAACATCGATTTTATTACCGAGCTTTCTGAGAAACTCTATTTCACCCAATATCAGCATGAACAAGCCTTACAACCCGCATAGCCTACTAAAAAGGGAGAAGGGAAGAATACACCGTGCTTGGACCCTATGGTGATTCTTTTCTTCCACCCCAGTAGTAAGCCTTAAACAAGTAGAGCGGATCGTAAAATAACCAAAATGTTAATTTAAAAATCTCTGACAACTTAACCAGAGCACCATGAGGCTATTAAGAAGTGCTTTATTAGGACTGGATACTTCTCACCCTGGCCAAAAGCTTTTCGATACTTTTAACAGTAGTGCGCGCCCCAATAGCGCCAACAAAGAAGAAATGGTTACCTGTAACGGTCTGTGAAAAATAAGCGGAAGACGAGCGGATAATAAGCTGTACTAGCTCCCACCTTTCCCTTGGAATCTGCTCTGGAGATGCACCTCCTAAAAGTTTACTGGCAAGAACTCGATTGCGAATAAATGCCCAATCATCAATATTGCACAGCACGTTTTCCAAATCCCCCATTGAATCACTCTGAATAACAACGGGAATTGGATAGTCCAAGAAATCAAAGGTGTTTGCCGTTTTCAATGCCCTGGAAAGATCTTCCTTAAACCCTTGTCCATCATACATTAATCCAGTGCCAATAAGCGCGATGGGAATTGCTCCAAGGAACGCCTCCCGATAGATATCTTTGGGGATAATTGTGTGTTGGTTTAAGGCATTCTGCTCATCAAGCGCGGCCAAAAAGGCAGGATATATGCCCTTTCGACTGGCCATTCCATCAACTGTCATTTCGATGGCCTTGGCATTAGCCTCAGGAAGAAAACCCGGCAACGCGGGTTCTGCGGCCATAGCCACAAAGCATTCAATCGAAAAATTCAAGGTTTTCGCCGCCCTCGCTAGAGCCCCAGCGATTTTCCCTCCCATACTCCAGCCGCACACCACTACCGAATTTGGAAGGTTATATTCAGACAAAATCTTGGCAATAATTTCTGCAGCCTGATCTCCCCAATCTTGAATTGTAAACTCCGGGTGAGTACTGCAAAAAACCGCATTTTCCATAGGGTAAGAAATAGCAAGGAAGGGAAAACCCGCTCGATTGACCCAGTGACTTATAAAATCATCTGAGCGGCCACCGGGATAGCCGTAGAAAATACGCGCTAGATGTGCTGTGCCTGGAATAAATACCATTAGCGGATTGGTACTAACCGCCGAAATATAACGGTAAAGCACTGGAAAATCATTGATTGTTTCCAGGACTTCCCCGTCAAACAAAGTGGGACTCGGTGCCATATTCACCCTGCGGAGAGGCAATCCGTTAACTTGGCGCTTTCCCCCAGACCTCCTCTAAGCGCTTATCACGCCCACAGCGGTAGCGATAGTACTTGTAACGCAGGGGATTACGTTGGTAATAGTCCTGATGGTAGGCCTCTGCGGGATAAATGGTTGCAGCGGGTTTTATTTGTGTCACCACCTTTTTACCCAACTCCGCTTCTACCTTTTTCTTGCTCTCCTCTGCTAACACCTTTTCTTCTTGATTGCCGTAAAAAATCTCGGCTCGGTACTGGTCACCGCGATCGCAAAATTGACCACCGGAATCAAAAGGGTCAACGTTGTGCCAAAAAATATTCAGTAAGTCGGAATAGCTGACTTTATTCGCATCGTACTTTACCTGAACAACTTCCGCATGCCCCGTACCACCGGAAGATACCTGTTCATAGGTGGGGTTTTTGACATGGCCACCGCTGTATCCTGAGGTGGTTTCCAGGACGCCATCGACCTTGTCGAATGGCGGCTCCATGCACCAGAAACACCCTCCTGCAAAAATAGCCGTGCGAATATTCGATGAATCCTGAGCCAGGGAAATACTGGCCAATGAGAGGAACAAGAGAGCAATAATACTGCGCATCATTCAGTCCTTTACCGATTGTCGATGGAACACATTCTCTTCTGTCGTCTATTCGCAGGAATTTATTACAGGGAGACGGTACCTTCACAGGCGCGCAAGAAAATATCCCGATACTCTATCCCGTTAAAACGCATCGGGTTAGTACTAGCGGAAGGTTCCACCGATGCCATTTTCCCAACTCTGTCGGCATCAGTGTCATCAATTCCAATCTCCGACAGGCTGTGGGGAATCCCCAGCTGCTTGCGCAATCCGAGCAACCAGTTGAGTACCGCATCAAACCCACTGTCAAACATTTCATTACCGGCCAGTTGTAGATAAAGTGCCAGATGCCCCATGGGCACCTGGATGGCTGGACGGTTGGCGATCAGAACGTAGGGCATCAATATCGCATTTAACAAACCGTGGTGCTTGTCGTACAGGGCTCCCAGTGGATGTGCCAGGGCGTGGATAGCGCCTAAGCCCCGCTGGAAAGCTGTAGCCCCCATACAGGACGCTACCAACATTTGCTGGCGCGCCTCGAGTTCTGCGCCTATAGCATAAGCTCGAGGCAAATACTCCTTGATCAGGCGCATCCCCTCCAGGGCAATTCCCTCGGCCATAGGATGGTATTGAGGGGAGTAAAAAGATTCCAGATTGTGTGACAGCGCATCCATTCCCGTCGCTGCGGTGAGGTCTGGCGGCAACCCCATAGTCAATTGAGCATCGAGAATAACGATATCCGGCATCATGCGCGGATGGAAAATCAGCCTCTTAACCTGTGCTTTCTCATCGGTAATTACCGCAACCCGGCCAACTTCAGAACCTGTGCCAGCCGTCGTGGGAATGGCAATCAACGGTAAAATACCCTCTGGGTCCACACGCCTGTAGTTATCGCCTATATCCTCAAAATCCCAAATACTGTGCTGCTGTCCCGCCATAAGGGCAATGGCTTTGCCCGCATCCAGGGCCGAGCCCCCGCCCAAGGCAATGACCCCATCGCACTTCTGCTCACGCAGCCTGGCCACCCCATCGGCGATATTTATCTCATTGGGATTACCTTTGATTTTGGAAAAAACGCTAACTTCCAGACCCACCTGTTGGCATGGGTTAATCGCACTATCGACCAGTGGCAATGCGGCGACTGTAGGATCAGTAACTAATAGAGGCTTGTGAATATTCAGCTCCAGGCAAGCTTCAGCCAATTCAGTAATGCGACCGGGGCCAACCCAAACGGTCGTGGGATAATTCCAATTGACATGGTATTTATCCACAATTTCCTCTCTGACGTTCTGTCACTTTTGCATATTCAAAATAGGCTGTGACCTTTCGGAAAACAGACAGACAATTTCACTTTCTGCATCCGGCAACCGTTCCCGCTAACCATCATGTTTAAAATGAAATGACTTGGGGCGGGTTAAATTCTCAAATCCAATTTTAGAAAGCGTACATCCACGACCAGATTGCTTAACACCCGTCCAGGCCAATTCCGGATCCAGGTAATCACAACGATTTAAAAAAACAGTGCCGGCCTCTAAATACCCTCCCATCTCCATTGCTACATCTTCATCGCGGGTAAAAATAGCCGCAGTAAGACCAAATGGGCTGTTATTCATAAATTCTAGAGCTTCGCCATCATCGTGCACTTTCTGCACCCCCAGCACCGGCCCAAAAGTCTCCTCGCGCATCACTCGCATATGGTGTCGCACCCGGGTTAACAGTTGCGGTGCCATATATTGGGTGCCCCGCTTGTCCATTGGGAATTCACTCACATCCAAGTGGACCTTCGCGCCCTCCGCTATCGCTTCATCCACCTGCGCGCGAACCCGATCGGCAGCTTCCGCACGCACCAAAGGCCCCAAAGTGGTCTCCACTTGATCCGGGCGCCCCAGTCGATAGTCACGCAGTAAGTCGACCGTTTGGGAAATAAACTCAGAAAAAATATCTTCATGCACATAGGCCCGCTCAATACCGCAACAGGACTGCCCGGAATTAAAATAGGCGCCGTCGACTACCGCTGCCACAGCTTGGCTAATATCGGCGTCGGCGCGAACATAGGCTGGATCTTTTTCCCCCAGTTCAAGTCCCACTTGAATAAATCGACCGGCAACTGTGCGTTCTAGATTCGCGCCAGCGCCAACCGAGCCGGTGAAGGCAACATGCTGGATTTCCCCTGCACAGGCTAATCGCTGGGTATAAGCATGATTTAAATGAAGAAACTGAAAAACACCGTAGGGCAGTCCCGCCTCGCGAAAAATCTCCACCATTCGCTCAGCACAAAGCGGTGTCTGTGCCGAGTGTTTTAAAATAACTGCATTGCCCGATAGCAGTGCCGGTACCACTGCATTAACCGCCGTCAGGTAAGGGTAATTCCACGGGGCAATTACCAGGGAGACCCCTAAGGGCTCGCGGCGGATAAACCGGGTAAAACCCGGCTTCTCAGGTAACTGAATGTCAGCAAGGGCTTCAGTAGCAAGCTGTGCCATGGTCTGCGCACGATCCATAAACCCGCTAATTTCCCCTCCTGCATAACGGATTGGACGCCCCATCATCCAACACAGCTCCCGCCCCAAACGCTCTTTTTTAACGGCAAATATTTCCACAGCCCGCTCGACAATGGCGATGCGCTCATTGAGGGGAGTTCTCCTCCATGCTTTTTGTGCTTTACTGGCCCGATCCAGCACTACACGGATTTCCACCTCTCCCGCCAGAGCGCGCTCTACATAAACACTGTTATCAATAGGGGAAATACACTGAAGATGGTGCATGATTTTTGTAGTCTTCATCGGCGTCGATACTCCCAATTAAATAATTTCGAAGTACCGCTCCAACTCCCAGTCACTCACATGGCGGCGATATTCCCGCTCCTCCCACTCGCGACTGGCAGAAAAGTGTTCAACAAAGTCGCTGCCAAATAATTCCTGTGCCGCTTCTGACGCCTTAAATTGCTGCGTGGATTCCCACAGTGTGCCCGGCAGCACTTGTTCGTTTTCCAACTCCAGCGAGTAAGCATTACCGGCGACAGGCTCACTGGGCTGCCATTGCTGCATAACACCGTAAAGACCCGAGCCCAAAGCTGCTGCCAATGCTAAATAGGGGTTGGCATCGGCGGCCCCCAAGCGGTATTCGACGCGCTGGGAAGTATCGCCGCCGGGGATAGCACGCAGTGCCGTTGTGCGGTTTTCCACCCCCAATTGGCTCCCGTCGGCGCCCAAAAACCTGGTACCAGGCGGCGATAACTGTTAACGGTCGGTGCCATCAGGGCAAGGAATTGCGGCATCAGCCTTTGCTGCCCAGCTATGAACTGACGCATTATCTGGCTGATACCATCTGGCTGGCTCGAATCGAGAAAGGCGGAATCACCGCTGCCACTATTGCGCAGTGACAAATGAATATGCCCGCTTTGCCCCGGGTACTCACTGGACCAGCGGGACATAAAAGTAGCCATCAAACCCATCCGCTGTGCCAGCACTTTTATAAAGGTTTTAAACAGGGCAGCTTTGTCTCCAGCAGCCTCAGCACCATCCACTGCAATAGCCGCCTCTAAAACTCCCGGGCCTGTTTCCGTGTGTAAGCCCTCCAAGGGGAAATCCATGCGCTCGCTCAGCTCCAGGATTTCCCGATACAGCTCTCCGTGTACGGAATTTCGCAGTATGGAATAGCCAAACACATCGGGGGTAAAAGGCTTTAAATTACGGAAACCCTTGTTCCGCACTGAATCGGGCGTTTCGTCAAACAGGAAAAATTCGTATTCCAGGGCGGCACAGGGATCAAATCCCAATGAGCGACAGCGTTCAATCACCCTGCGCAGAACTGCGCGGGGGCACAGCGCCTGGGCTCGACCATCAAACTCCGCGAGAAACAACAACATATCGCCTTCAAAAGGCACATCACGGCAGCTATCGGGGAGTATACGTACCGGGGCGTCTGGATATCCGGTATGCCAACCGGTATAACGAGTGTTGTCGTAGAGCTGATCCTTAACATCCCAGCCCAGGACCACATCACAAAACGAGAAGCCCTTTTCCAGGGATGAGAGGAATTTGGCGCGGCTCATATATTTACCACGCATTACACCATCGGTATCGAATAAACCCACTTTGACATGACTGAGGCCTCGTTCTTCGACAATTGCGCGGGCCTCCTGAGCGGTTTTTACCTCCCGTGCCTTTACCATGACTGGTCCTGCCCCGTTGTTGTTATCTCCGAGTTACAGGATAGACCCGCCAGACGAGCTTCGACGCCATAAACCCGGCGCAGGCGTGACTTTCAGCCGAGCCCCTCAGCATATATAATCCGCGCTCCAGATTTTCAGTTATCTATTCATTCAGGACCAGCAATGAGCTTCGAAAAGATCCCGGCAGGTAAAGAACTGCCCAACGATATCAACGTAATCATCGAGATCCCTGCCAACCACGACCCGATCAAATACGAAGTGGACAAGGACTCTGACGCAGTATTTGTGGATCGTTTCGTTGCCACCCCGATGTTCTACCCAGCAAACTACGGCTACGTGCCCCAGACTCTGTCTGAAGACGGTGACCCCCTGGACGTGCTGGTTGTAGCGCCTTACCCGGTAATGGTTGGTTCTGTAATCCGCTCTCGTGTTGTTGGCGTTCTGAACATGACCGACGAATCCGGTGTTGATGCCAAACTGCTGGCCGTACCGCACACCAAGCTGACCAAGTTGTACGATCACGTTGAAGAAATCAGCGACCTGCCCGAGCTGCTGATCAAGCAGATCGAGCACTACTTCGAAAACTACAAAGCCCTGGAAGCGGGCAAGTGGGTTAAAGTAGAAGGCTGGGCTGACGCCGAAGCTGCACGCAAAGAAGTTATGGCTTCCCGCGAGCGCTACCTGAAAGAAGAAGGCTAAGCCTCACTTCTTTCAGAAGACTCTGAGCAATAAAAAAACCGGCCTAGTGCCGGTTTTTTTATTGCCTGTTAGGAGAGACCCTGTCAGTTAACTTCCCAATTGGGAACAGGGACAGGAGACGGCTCCTCCCCCTTGCGCTCACTCTCATCCAGAAGCTGGCCTTCCGCTGCACGCAAACTGAGGTGCTCTACCTCAACGCTGACCGGTTCCACCGACTTGCGTTCGTGCTCCTTTACGAGGTTTCCCTCCATGGGTGCCAAGGTCCATTGTGGGCTAGCCGCAGTTTCCGCCTTGGGCTTGGTTTGCTCGGCAACAGCTGCTCCGCTGCTCTCATCCTTAATACTGACCTGTGCGCCTATTTTGGCCAGGTTTGCACGAAACTGCTGTGCCTGGGGCAGAGATAACCCTTTCTTCAGTACCAGCGGGCGCCCACTGAACAATTTCTCTATCGCCTGGGGATTACTTTTAAACAGGCGCACCATACTGGCTTTTACATCACCAGCGGTAAAACCCGCCACCAAATCACCGCGAAAAACCAAGCTGTAGGTGGATTGCGACATCAATAATATTTCCCTGAGTTACTCTTCCGAATCCAGAGTCTGGTCCATGGTATAAGCCGGGGCCCCTTCAACACGCCCTCCTACCTGGCGGGCGGGAACACCTGCGACGGTTGTATGAGCGGGCACATCGTGCAAGACCAAGCTACCGGCGGCAATTTTGACGTCCTCTCCCACCTTAACCGGACCCAGTACTTTGGCCCCGGCGCCAATCATCACTCCGGGGCCAATTTTCGGATGGCGATCGCCACTGCCGCAGCCACTGCCACCCAATGTCACCGAGTGGAGAATCGATACATTGTCCTCTACCACACAGGTCTCCCCCACCACCAATCCAGTAGCGTGGTCAATCATAATGCCGCAGCCAAATCGCGCTGCTGGGTGAATATCCACCGAAAACTGCTCTGATACCTGGCTCTGGAAATAGAGCGCCAGGGTATGGCGACCTTGATTCCACAACCAGTGCGCTATCCGGTGGGATTGCAGGGCGTGAAAACCCTTAAAGTACAGGAAAGGCGTCAGGTACTGGTCACATGCCGGGTCACGGTCATACCAAGCGCAAATATCCTCGCCCATACAGCGGGAAATACTCGGGTCATTGGCCAGAGCCAGGGCAATCACTTCCTGAAGCGCGGTTGCCGTGAGGGCATTGTGCTCAAGCACCGAAGCCAGGTGATCAGCTATAGCATCATCCAAGGACTTGTGGCGCAAAATGGTATTGTGGAAATAACTTGCCAGGATAGGCTCACCGGCAGCTGCCTCTGAGGCTTCAGCCCGCATCGCCTGCCAGATATCCCGCTGGCCTTGAACGGCCGCTTCCTCACCCATAATTCATCTCCCTTATATTCCCCAGGGCACTCACTGCGGCGCAGCTTGGCAGGATCACTAGCCCCTTTCAAGAGGAAGCCTCCATCGCAAAGTAGCTTTCTTGCCACCCCCAATGAGGTGGTAATGAACTGTAACCAACCTATCTCAACAGGCCGCTATAGTTGCCCATTAAATGGGGGATAGCAGTGATCCGGAACCCAGATATAGCGCGTATAAATGTCCTGAAGGTGCTCGCAAACCGCAGTGCCCAGGGATAGTTCTGACTCTTGCAGCAGCTCGGACAGGCGTTCCACGCTGAGAAGTTCCTGAAGCTCTCGGGCCCTGGGGGCATAGCTCAGGTGCCAGCGTTCCGGTGCGACTCCGCCGCGATCCTCTGCATAGGGTCGGAACAGCCCATAACTATTACCCGTGCTGATTTGGTTATCCAGCCAACGGTGGAAGGCGCCAAAAGCTCCGTCGTCCGCCACCTCCTGGGGGGTAAGCTGGACTGCATAGTCAGCGGGGACCGCCGCCGCATCAATAATATCGAAATCGGTACCCCAGTGGTGACGGGATGCTCCCGGCAATGCGGACCAGCGCAGAATGGCGAAGATCAGCTCCCGCTCGCTTAACTGTTCAATATCCAGGGGAGTACCGTGACTATCGAGAACCGGGCGGTGACCCTGCGCTTTGGCATTCCAAATCAACAGTTGTCGATCAAAGGCGCGAAAACCGGAAACGATTTTAGGGGCAAACCCCTCTTCACGGGCATCCCGACTCAAGCGCTGGAAGGCGATCAGTGCTTCGGGATGTAAAAGCTGGTCAGAAGCTGGGTCGACAATGACATGCTCATCGCCGAGTCCAAATAACATACGCTTCAGCGGTGTCGATAACATTTGCATCTCATTATTAGGCGAACTCCAAAGGGCAGGCTAAATTATTCAACAGGCTATGCCTACTTTAACAGAGCGCAGACAGTCGCCCTTAACTATGGCACCAAAGCAGGGGCACCAAAAGCAGGCGCGCCGCACAATAATCTGGCGGTAATGTTTGTTAGCCACCTGTTAATTTATGTTAAGTTCAAAGCCGCAGTCGAGGGGTTGGCTGCGACAACGGACGCTCAAACTGGTAGGGAAAACCGAATGCACCCGAGTCAATCAGAACTATTAAAACTAAAAAACCTGGGCCTGGCCTCGGTCAATATTCTCCACTCTATTGGCATTCGTTCCCACGATGATCTGCGCAGGGTTGGGCCTGTCGAGGCCTTTATCAGCATTCGCAATCGGGGGATTAACGCCTCCAAAGTAATGCTCTACGCTCTTCAGGGCGCGCTGATGGACGTGCACTGGAACGACCTGGAGCCGGAGCTGAAACAACACCTTACCAGCGAGGTCGACCGCCTCCTTGCCACCCAAAACTCTGACTAGCAATTCCCCTCAAACACCCCGGAAAGAGTCGCAGACACACGCACTCGACGGACTCGGCACAGCAAGCCAAGCTGTGCCGATCTACAGTAAGGCAAGTTGCGCCAACCCTATCTAAACTTACCGGTGGAGCCGCGGAATAATTCCGTAAAGACACTCACTCAAAGGAGAGATCCGATGTTGCGCATTGGGCTATTCCTGCTGACCAACCTTGCTGTCCTTGTATTGGTTGGCATTATTTTCAATATTTTTGGAATTGGGGGAATTCTTCAGGCAAACGGTGTCGATCTCAACCTCGGCGCCTTGTTGCTGATGTGCGCAATTTTTGGTTTTGGCGGGTCTTTTATTTCCCTGCTCTTATCGAAAACCATCGCACGGGTCAGTACCCGCACACAAATTATCGAGCAGCCCCGCAGTGCCGATGAACAGTGGTTGGTAGAAACCGTACGGGAACTCTCCCGCAAAGCGGGCATCGGTATGCCAGATGTGGGGATATTCCCAATGCCCCAGGCGAATGCCTTCGCCACCGGTTGGAATCGCAACAGCGCCCTGATCTCTGTCAGTGCCGGTCTGCTGCAGCGCTTTAGCCGAGAGGAAGCCCGCGCCGTAATTGGCCATGAAATTGGTCACGTGGCCAATGGCGATATGGTGACGCTGGCACTGATCCAGGGCGTGGTAAATACCTTTGTGATGTTCCTCGCCCGCTTGGTTGGATTCTTCGTAGACCGGGTTATCTTGCGCAACGAAGAGGGATTGGGCATCGGCTATTTTGTCACATCCATTGTTATGGATATCATATTCGGCTTCTTCGCCATGATGATTGTCGCCTGGTTCAGTCGCCGCCGTGAATATCGGGCCGACCATGCCGGCGCCACACTGGCCAGCCCCCAATCCATGATTGCCGCGCTGCAACGGCTCAAGGTGGAGTCCGATCGCGGCCACGAGGAACCCCTACCCGGCAATATGAAAGCCTTCGGTATATTCGGTAGCATGGGAGCGCTTATGGCCACGCACCCACCACTGGATGATCGTATTCTCGCCCTGCAAAACTTCCGTAATTAGTGCCTAACTGGATAGATAAGTGATCAGAGCTGTAGTTTCAATTTCTCACAGAGCTGCCACTAAAACGTAATTATTTTCTATGTGGACAGATGCAAAGTAAAAGCATTTATGCAAAGAAGTGTCCTGAAGTACATCCCACTACTCGTCGCAATATTTTTAATTGGGTGTTCTCCTTCATGGAGTGACGGCCCTTACGAGATTTATTGGATAGATGGCGAAAAAGCCCTTGGTTTTAATTTGGGTGACGATGCCTACATCCGCCGTATCGATAAGCCACATCATATCAGTGCAAACGAGATGTTCGTCTCAGTCTACGCTTGCCCTGAGGGTGCCTGCGTTTACTATTACATAGATCGACTTAAAGACCACAAATTTGCAGATTCTTCCAAGTTTGTTTTTGGCCCCTACACAGAAAAAACCTTTGTTCAACTGGAACAAAAGCTAAAACTACCAACATTGGAGCAATAATAAAAACATGAGAAAAGCATCAAGATTTATGCCTAAATACAAGCCTAAAAGGGCAAGTAAATTTACACTATTTGCTTTTCTAACAGCAGTGTTAGCTCTCCTTATTTACCATCCAATATACCTTTTAGCTTTAGTTGGCTTAGTATTATTGGCCATAATTTGGGGCTATCTCGAACAACCCAAAATTGATAGGCATTTCCAACATCTACGTGACAACCGCAAAGGTTTATCCATTTGTGAATTTGCCCGGGAGTTTGATTGCAAAATTGTAGATACATGGATTATTAGAGCGGTGTATGAGCAACTACAAGCGACACTTCCCACCAAACAACTGGTCCCAATTCAAACATCAGATGATTTCTTTAATACCCTAAAACTGGATGAAGATGATCTCTATCTGGACTTATTTGAAGAGATCGCACAAAGAACCGGGCGAACCCTTGAGGACTATCAAAGCAATCCCTATTTTGGCAAGGTAACAACGGTCCGGAACCTGGTACTGTTTTTTAATCACCAGGCCCGTTGCGAGTCAACCTGACAGGCCGTAACAGGTTTTGTACTGTTCGACAAAACTAGCGCAGATGTCACCATTAATCCCACCGCAGAAATTTCATTGCTCCAGCAGCAGTCGGCGACGCTCAGCTAAAGTGAGTTCCGATCCATAGCCCCCAACTTTAAATCTCGCCAGCAGCCCCCAATAAACAGCCAACACCGCATAACGATTGCAAACAAGATACACTTTCAAAACAGCAACAAACAAAAAGGAAGACGACAGTTACAGACGTCTCTTCCAATCCGGTAGTTCAAAGGGAGGATTGTATTAATGACTCTACTTAAAACTCTACGCGCCAGCTTAATCTCAGTCTTTTTACTGCTTACCCCGGCAATATCTGCGCAGGCGGAAACCTTTGCCACCGACGACGAGCGCAACACCATGCAGGTGTTCAATTTTGCCAGTCCGTCAGTGGTCTATGTCACCAATGAAACCCTGGTGCGGGATCGCAGGACCCTGCGCCTCCACTCAGTGCCCAAAGGCGCCGGCAGCGGATTTATCTGGGACACTCAGGGCCATATTGTCACCAATTTTCACGTTATTGAGGGTGCGCGGCAAATCACTATTACTTTGCAGGATCGCAGCGAGTGGCCGGCCGAACTGGTGGGATCTGCGCCGGAAAAAGATCTGGCAGTTCTGAAAATTAACGCTCCCAGGGAGTTGCTAAAACCGCTGGTTGTGGGCACCTCCAGCAATCTCGCGGTAGGCCGTAAAGTACTGGCTATCGGCAACCCGTTCGGCCTGGATACCACTCTCACCACCGGGGTGGTCAGCGCCCTAGGGCGGGAAATTGAAGCCGCCAACAACCGCACCATTCGCAATGTTATCCAAACAGATGCGGCTATTAATCCAGGTAACTCCGGCGGCCCGTTGCTGGATTCCCAGGCGCGTTTAATCGGAGTCAATACCGCAATTTACAGCCCTAGTGGCGCCAGTGTCGGTATTGGCTTTGCAATTCCAGTGGATACGGTCAAAAAAATTGTGCCGGAACTGATCAATCATGGCCGCCTGGTGCGCCCGATTATTGGTATCGAATCCGCCCCGGACCAGTGGAGTAGCCGCTACGGCTTTGAGGGGGTGGCTGTATTGCGTACCGCTCCCGGGCTTCCCGCAGAGAAAGCCGGCTTGCGCGGTATCCACCGCACCCGGGGTGGAGGCTGGGAATTGGGCGATGTGATTGTAGAAATAGAACAGCAGCCGATTCGCAGCTACGACGATCTGCTCAATGCCCTGGAAAAGCACAGTGCCGGTGACGAAATCACTATCGGCATACTGCGTGACGGGACAATTCGCTACACGTCCATTAGACTCGCGGCACCCGAATAAGCAGGCGCTTGCGCCCTGAACAAGAATTAGGCCGGGAGCCGATAATCTATGCAGAAGTACTTCCTGTGTCGCTATGACGAAATAAGCGAAGGTCAATCCAAAGGGTTCTCCCTCGGAGACACTGCCGCCGGCACTGACAATGTGTTTGCTGTGATGAAAGATGGCGAGGTCTACGCCTACAAAAACACCTGCCCTCACCGGGGTATCAACCTGGACTGGCAGGAAGACCAGTTCCTCGATCCCGATGGCGCACTTATTCAGTGCGCCTCCCACGGCGCGCTATTCCTGATTGAATCTGGGGAGTGTATCGCCGGGCCCTGTACTGGTGATGCCCTGACCCCAGTACCGGTGGAATATGCACAGGACGGTCTCTACGCATTACTAGCCGACTGACAGCCCCCTGCCTTTCCCTTACGGGAGAAAAGGCAGGGCCTCCACCAGCTCGACGCCTTCAGCACCGAGCTTCGCGCGGTATGCAAGCACTTGCACACCAGCATCGACAGCGGAATCCAGGGCCTTAGCATAAGCGGGATCAATTTCCCGCGCCGCCTGCACAGTCTCGATACCGCTGTGTTGGACGCAGTAAAAAAGTACCGCCCGCACACCGCTCTCAGCCAGTTTTTGCAGCTCGCGCAGGTGCTTGGCGCCCCGGGCACTTACCGCATCGGGAAAGTAACCCTGCGCCCCATCTGCCAGGGTCACATTTTTCACTTCTACGTAGCAGTCCCCATCGGCACCGGACAACAACAGATCGATACGGCTATTTTCCTCGCCATAGCGCACTTCCCTGCGTAGGGATTCATAGCCCTGCAACTCGCTGACTACCCCGGACAGAATGGCCTCTTCAACCAGAGCATTGGCGCGGCCTGTATTAACCCCCGCCAGGGCTCCATCCGGGGTCGTACAGATTTCCAGAGTGTGGCGATACTTGCGCTTGGGGTTGCCAGAATCGGAGTACCAGCAGTCTCCCCCTCCACCCAACAATTCTTCATAGACCCCGTATTTGGGCAGTGGATGGTAAACACGTCGCCACTGGCAGATTCCACATCGGCGAGAAAGCGCTTGTATCGGCGCAAAAGTGTTGCCTTTTGCAACTGAGGGGTAAATTTCACGGGCTGGACCACTTGGCTGTAATTTCAGGCGCCACAAAATAGCAGACAACTATTTGTGGCGCGAATCGCGCAGATTTGATAGCTTCCTCGCTCTCGGTCGCCAGGGGTATCGGTACCGAGAACAGGATTAGCCTGACACCGCAGCGAATTTGATAGGTGAAAAAAGCATCACTTAGAAAGATTCCGGTCTAGGCTAGATTGAATTTGGTGGTATCGCCCCCATAAAGGGGGGCCCGTATAGAAAGAGAGGCAACGACTATGCCCAAAACTGCTGCGAGCACCGAATCTCTGCACGGCTTTGAGCCCTACAAGGAGACGCAGGGCGAAGAGTACATGAATGAGAAGCAGCAGGAGCATTTCCGCAACTTGCTGTTGGCCTGGAAGGCCGAGCTGATGGCGGAAGTGGACCGCACCGTTTCCCACATGAAAGACGAGGCCGCAAACTTCCCCGATCCCGCAGACCGCGCCAGCCAGGAAGAAGAATTTAGCCTGGAATTACGCACCCGCGATCGCGAGCGCAAGCTGATCAAGAAGATCGATGCCACCCTGGAGCTTATCGACCAGGATGACTACGGTTTCTGCGAAGCCTGTGGTGTTGATATCGGCATTCGCCGCCTGGAGGCCCGTCCAACCGCCACTCTGTGCGTGGACTGCAAAACCCTCGCGGAAATCAAGGAACGGCAGATCTCCGGCTGATCCACAACCGATAGCGGCACGGCGTTCGCTTGCGATCGCCCTGCTCGGAGGGGGCGATCAATGTATCGCCCCTATTCATTTTGAACAGCACAACTCCCTATATTGGTCGCTTCGCACCCTCCCCGAGTGGACCGCTCCACTTCGGCTCACTGGTGTGCGCCGTCGGCAGCTACCTTGACGCCCTCGCCCATGGCGGACACTGGCTCCTGCGCATGGAAGACCTCGACCCTCCCCGGGAAGAGCCCGGCGCGGCAACCCGCATTCTGAAATCCCTGGAAGCCCACGGACTGCACTGGCACGGCCCCGTCGAATGGCAGAGCAAGCGCTACGCACTCTACGAGGAAACCCTGTCCACACTGCGCCAACGGCAACTGATTTACCCCTGCGACTGCTCACGCAGCCAGATTAAGAAAAATGGTGGACATGCGAACGACTTCTGTCGCCTTAAATACGATGTGAGCGAACCCTCAGCGCTGCGATTGCAATGCGCAGGCGGCGAGGAAAGCTTTGTGGATATTTGGCACGGAGAGCAACGGCAGCTCATCCGCGAAGACACCATTCTCAAGCGCCGCGACGGCCTCTATGCCTACCAACTGGCAGTCGTTGTCGACGATATCGACCAACAAATCAACCAGGTGGTGCGCGGCTCAGATCTATTGGATACCACCGGTGCACAACAGCGCCTGTTTAAAATCCTCGGCGCTACTCCCCCCAGTTCGGCCATCTGCCGCTGGTGATGGGCCCTGACGACAGGCAAAAACTCAGCAAACAAAATCACGCGCCGGCTATCGACGACAACATGGCTTCCGATAACCTGTGTAAGGCCTTACAGTTCCTCGGCTTCAAACTGCCAAACACTGCCCTAACAGAATCCCCCGAGCATATTCTCAAGTGGGCTACCGCGCGCTGGCGCCGCCATCAGATAGATATGCGCAACCGCCAATTGCACTGATTCCAAGCTGCACTTACCATTTCCGCGCCAGCCGCCCTTAGGGCTCCGGCTGATAACCCGCGTTGACGATTACACAGGGATGACTTCTCACCGGTACAGTGCGCGGGCAACAAATTTCTCTAGCGGGTTTTCAAGGCGATCTATGAGTAACCGCACACTATTAATTCTGCTGGTGCTGGTGGGTTATGTATTCTCCCCCACCATCTTTACCTGGATGATCAATCCCGTCGGCGCCTGGTACCGGCCTTTTATCCTCTGGTTCGTGCTGATCCTACTGGCGATTTTTATCCAGTGGAGGCGCAAATCGAATGAGCTTTGATATTGCCCACATTGCCCTGGTGGGAGTGGCCTACATCGCCACCCTGTTTTTTGTCGCCTTCGCCACCTCCAAGGGCTGGCTGCCTTCCCGCTGGGTGCGCCACCCGCTGGTTTATGTGCTCTCCCTGGGCGTATCGTTATCGGCCTGGACTTTCTACGGTATCGTCGACCTGGCCTGGCAATATGGTTACGGGGTGCTCGCCTACTATCTGGGCACCGGCGCCATGTTCCTGTTTGCGCCAGTAGCCCTTGAGCCACTGGCGCGCCTGGCACAGCGCTACCAGCTGTACTCCCCGGCAGATCTTCTGGTGTTCCGCTATCACAGCCGCCAGGCGGGGACTCTCGCCACCCTGTTTATGCTGTTGGCGCTGCTCCCCCTGATCGCCCTGCAAATCCAGGCGGTATCTGAGACCCTGGCGCTGCTGTCGCGGGATAGTGTGGCAGCCCTGGCGCTGCCGGACAGCGGTGTATCGAGCAAAAATTTAATCGCATTTTTCTACTGCGTGCTGCTGGCGGTATTCACCAGTATGTACGGAGCTACCCGCGAGCGTGGCGAGGGCCTGGCCAGTGCCATGGCCCTGGAGTCCCTGGTAAAACTGGTGGCTCTCACCGCTGTGGGCGGCTATGCCATTTACGGCGTCTTCGGTGGGTTTTCCGGCCTGGATGAGTGGCTGCTGGAGAACCCCGATATGCACCAGCTGCTCTACACCCCCATCAAGCAGGGCTCATCCCACACCCTGCTGCTGGTGTTTATCGCCACTGCCGTGGCTATGCCACATATTTTTTACCTGAGTATTGCCGAGCGCCCCACCGGACAGGCAATGCGCACCGCCAGCTGGGGCTTCCCCCTGTTCCTGCTGCTGATGGCCCTGCCCATCTTCCCCATCATGTGGGCGGGCTTTGCCCTGGATGTGGCCGGCCCGGTGCAGTACTTCTCCCTGGCGGTTCCCCGCGCCAGTGGCTCGGCGCTGCTCACCACCCTTGCCTTTATCGGCGGCCTATCGGCAGCCACTGGCGCACTGATTATGATCACCCTGGCCCTCGCCACCATGGTGATGAACCACTGGCTGCTACCCGGCACCCGCTGGCACTCTGAGGACAATATGTACCGGCAGCTGGTGTGGCTGCGCCGCGCGCTGATCGCCGCTCTATTTATTGCCGGCTTTGCCTTTTACCTGTTGCTCAACAACCGACTCTCCCTGTCGGACCTGGCCCTGCTGGCATTTATCGGATCACTTCAGTTCTTGCCGGGGATTTTTGCTGTAATCCACTGGCCGCGAGGCAATCGACGCGGATTTGTCGGTGGTCTGCTGGCAGGCATGTTACTTTGGGGGGGCGGCCTGTTAATTCCGTCAATTTTTGGGATTACCGGCATCACCCTGCCCGGCACTTCCCTCCAAATTCCCCTGGGAATGTCTATCTGGACACAGATCACCACCCTGTCACTGGGGGTCAATGTCCTGTTATTTGTCGGCCTGTCTCTGTTCACCCGCACCAGCAGCCTGGAGCAGTACGCCGCTGACCTGTGTAGCGACGACACCATCGCCCAGGCTCTGCGCTTGGGACTGGATGTGGAATCCGCCGCAGATTTTCGCCTGCGCTTGGCTGAAAGCCTCGGAGCCGCTACTGCGAATAAAGAAGTTAAACGCGCTCTCGCCGCTCTCAATCTGCCGGACAACGAGCGCCGCCCCTACGCCCTGCGTCAACTGCGCAACAAGCTGGAGTCCAATCTCTCCGGCCTGCTGGGGCGTGTTCTGGCGGTGCAAATTATTGATCGACACTTCCCGTTCCAGAACAGCGATCAGCCGGCAAACAAGGACATTCACCTGATCGAGACCCGGTTGGGCCGTTACAAGCACCAGCTCACTGGCCTGGCCGCAGAACTCAATAACCTGCGTCTGTATCACCGCCAAATGCTGGAAGAGCTGCCGATGGCCGCTTGCTCCCTGGGGCGCGACGGAGAAGTCCTGCTGTGGAACTACGCCATGCAGGACCTCACCGGTATCAGTGCCAGCGAGGTAATCGGCTCGAAACTGGAATACTTGGCGGAACCCTGGCGCAGCCTGCTGGGCGAATTCGCCCTATCCACTGATGCCAGCCGCTTTAAGCAACAGGTGAGCCTCGACGGCAATAGCCACTGGCTCAACCTGCACAAGGCACGGCAAAAACGCAGCCGCAGCGACCGCTCCCGCGACGAGCGCGGCGATGCACAAATGTTGTTGCTGGAGGACATTACCGAAACACAGGTCTTGGAACAGGAACTTATCCACAGCGAGCGCCTGGCCTCTGTGGGTCGCCTGGCCGCCGGCGTAGCCCATGAAGTGGGTAACCCGGTAACGGGAATCGCCTGCCTGGCACAAAACCTCCAGTACGACTGTGACAACCCGGAGGTCCTGGAAACCGCCGACCAGATCTTGAGCCAGACCCAGCGCATCAGCCGTATCGTCCACTCCCTGGTCAACTTCTCTCACAGCGGCAACCAAGAAGACAGCGAGCGGGCCCCGGTAGATCTCTATGCCTGTGTGCAGGAGGCGGTCAACCTGCTGTCCCTGCAACGGGATAAGACCGAGGTCCAGTTTGAGAATCGGGTACCCGAAGACCTGATCGCCCCGGGAGACAACCAGCGCCTGATCCAGGTGTTTATCAACCTGCTCAGCAATGCCCGCGATGCCAGCCCCGATGGCGGCCAGATTCTAATTGAGGGCTATCGCAAGAGCGGCAGCGCCTGTGTCTCTGTCACCGACAGCGGACCGGGAATTTCAGCTCAGCATCGTGAACGGATTCTGGAGCCCTTCTTCACAACGAAAGAGCCCGGCGAGGGTACAGGACTGGGCCTGGCAATGGTTTACAGCATTGTCGAGGAGCACGGCGGCCAGCTGGAATTGGTCAGTCCCGCCAACCCGGAAACCGGGACTGGCGCCCGCTTTATTGTGCAACTCCCCCTGGGCGACTGAGATGGCTGGACACCCATATCGATCATTATTTGTGCAAAAATAACCCGATTAACCGTTTTTGAGTTGCATCGAAACGGCGCCCGGGTAAAACTAGGCGCTTACTGAGCATTTTGTAACCAGGCGTAACATATGAGCCACATCCTCATCGTCGAAGATGAAGCCATTATCCGAACGGCGCTGCGCAAGCTTTTAGAGCGGCACCGCTACAAAATCAGTGAAGCGGGTTCGGTAAAGGAGGCGCTCACCAAGTACCGCCTCAATGAAGTTGACCTGGTTATTTCCGATTTGCGCCTGCCCGGCGCACCGGGCACCGACCTGCTCAAGCACGCCGGTGATATTCCGGTACTGATTATGACCAGTTACGCCAGCCTCCGCTCTGCGGTGGACTCCATGCGTATGGGGGCCGCCGACTATATCGCCAAGCCCTTTGATCACGACGAAATGCTCGCAACCGTCCGCCGGGTCATAGGCAAAGCGGAGCAGAATCGCGCCCAGCCCATCAACGAGAAAGAGAATACCGGCACTATCGCCGGCATGATTGGCAGCAGCCCAGTGATGAGGGAGCTCTACGGTCGCATCCATAAAGTTGCCCCCACAGACGCCACCGTCCTGGTGCACGGTGAAACCGGCACCGGTAAGGAACTGGTCGCCCGGGCTATTCACGAGGAGAGCCGCCGGGCCAACAAACCGCTGATCTCCGTCAACTGTGCCGCGATTCCCGACACACTGATTGAATCTGAGCTGTTCGGCTACGAGAAAGGTGCATTTACCGGTGCCCAGAGTTCCCGCGAGGGACTGGTAGCGGCAGCCGATGGAGGAACCCTGTTCCTCGACGAAATCGGTGAGCTGCCCCTGGAGGCTCAGGCCCGCCTGCTGCGTGTATTGCAAGAGGGCGAAGTGCGGCCAATCGGCTCGATCGAATCCCGCAAAGTGGATGTGCGCCTGGTAACAGCCACCCACCGCAACCTGCGCCAGCTGTCAGCGGAGCGTAAATTCCGGGAAGACCTCTACTACCGCATCAATGTGGTGCAAATGACGCTTGCCCCCTTGCGCGAGCGAGGCAGAGACGTCCTAGCACTGGCAGAGCACCTGTTGGAAAAGTTCTGCACCAAGATCGAGCGCCCCTTATTGCGCCTGTCACCGGAGGCCATCCAGGCTGTTACCACCTACACCTGGCCCGGTAACGTGCGCGAATTGGAGAACGCCATCCAGCGCGCTGTAATCCTGACGGATAAGAACAGCCGCGAGATCGACCACAAAACCCTGGATATCGATCTGGACCTGGTGCCGATCGAAGAGGCCGACGGCATCCCGCGCCCCCGCAGCCTGCACACCGACCCCCGTGAGGACCTGTCCCTGGAAGACTACTTCGCCCGCTTCGTTATTGAGCACCAGGACACCATGAGTGAGACAGACCTGGCCAAGAAGCTCGGCGTCAGCCGCAAATGCCTGTGGGAACGACGCCAAAAGCTGGGCATCCCCCGCAAGAAGAGCCGCCGCAGCGCCGCCGCAGAAGCTTAAAACTAACGTTATCCCCAGGGGGCTTCGCCCCCTGCTCCCAATCCGTCCTCACCTGTCAAACTCCTTCGACCACTTTGTTACCCCACCCCCACAGGGGTTACCAACCAGAGTGTTACCCACACCCACCCAGAAGTAACAACTCTCGCACCTTCCGTAACGCAATGGCTCTCAGAAAAGTTCCGTCAAATTTCGTAAAGATCGTAAATTATTGATTTATAAGGATTTTTAAAAGTTGGCATACTAAGTGCTTTACTCTTAGTACAAAAATTGAAAACAGCCAACAATAAAAATAAATGACTGTTAAATGCCCTATAACAACTAACAATAAGCGGGGCGAAACATAATAAAAATAATGGGGCGGCCGACAATAAAAGCAATGAGTGGCCAAAACCGCAAGAACAACAATAAACAATAACAATAAAACTCAAGAAGAATAAGAATAACAACAAGCGCGTTGCAAACTGACTGAACTGTACCTGGGAGAGGGTGTTTGCTTGAAAGCAAATTGAGAGCGCAAGGAAGCCGCTGCCTTCATACTGGTAATAATAATTCCCATATTTCTTTTCCCCCGAACTTACAGGCACCCGCATATTGCGGGCGCATTCCTTTGCGTGTGTTAGAATCGCGCCCGCGAGTCCCGATCTCTGAGGATAAACAGCCACTGAGGCTCCTTTCCGGACTCGCTCCTGGGGTAGCCCAGGTATAGAGGCTCCAGCAGTGCCATCGTGAATCTCCCCAGAGGGACCACCACTTATACAGGCCGCCAACCAATGCGTGGCCAAGCACAGCGGGGCTTTCCCGGCCATCCCTAAATGGCAGCAGTCAACATAGACAGCCGTATGCTCAACAACCTGATTAGTAGTATCAAACGCTGGCGCAAGCCGGCCAGTAAAGGCCCCAGGGTTATCGCCCGCAACGACCACAGCATCTCGCGCCGAGAAATCAGCCGCGCGGCCTTAACAGTTATGAAGCGCCTTCAGGATGCCGGATACCAGGCGTATATCGTAGGTGGAGGTGTGCGCGACCTGATGCTCGGCGGCCACCCCAAGGATTTCGATGTGGCCACCGACGCCACTCCAGAGCAGGCCAAGGTGCTGTTTCGCGGCGCCCGCATTGTCGGCCGCCGCTTTCGCATCCTGCACGCCCGTATAGGCCGTGAAGTTATCGAAGTGACTACCTTCCGCGGTCACCACAGCGATGGCGAGACTCACGAAGCCAAGCAGTCCGAACACGGTATGCTGCTGCGTGACAATGTCTATGGCGACCTGGAAAGTGATGCCATGCGTCGGGATTTCACGGTCAATGCGCTCTACTACACCACCAAAGGGTTCGAAATCCACGACTACACCGGCGGTGTCGAGGATATTGAAAAGCGCCTGATTCGAATGATCGGCTCCCCGGAGGTCCGCTACAAGGAAGACCCGGTGCGCATGCTGCGCGCAGTGCGCTTCGCCGCCAAGTTGGATTTCACTATTGAAGGCAAGACGGAAGCTCCCCTGCACGAGCTGGCGCCACTGTTACGTAATATTGCCCCGGCTCGCCTGTTCGATGAGATTCTCAAGCTGCTGATGAGTGGCCACGGAGAGCGCACCTTTGAGCTGCTGCGCCAGTACCAGCTCTGGCAACACCTGTTCCCGGACAACGCCGCACAAATTGAGGCCAACAACGCGGCCCTGAAACTATCCCAGCAAGCCCTGCGCAACACGGACCAACGTATCCGCGCCGATATGCGTGTTACCCCAGCGTTCCTCTACGCCGCCCTACTCTGGCCTGCGGTGAGCACCGAGCAACAAAAGCTGATTGCCAAGGGCACCCCACCAGCGCCAGCGCTGGCCCAAGCAGCACAAAAAGTTACCAGTTCACAGCTAGCCCACACCGCTATTCCCAAGCGCTTCTCAATCCCCATGCGGGAAATCTGGGACCTGCAACAGCGCCTGCCCCAGCGCGGTGGCAGTCGGGCCCAGCGCTTACAGGAACACCCTCGTTTCCGCGCCGCCTACGACTTCCTGTTGCTGCGGGAAGAAAGTGGCGAGATTGAAGCGGGCCTGGGCAAATGGTGGACCGACTTCCAACAGGCTGACGATGAGCAGCGCCAGCAAATGGTGCGCAAGCTACAGCGCACAGGCAGCGGTGGGCGCCGCAACCGCAACTCTCGCGGCCGCCGTCGCAAGCCGAGAGCAGAACAGTAATGGAAACGGTATACATCGGCCTGGGCAGTAACCTGGCAGAGCCCGGCAAACAACTGCGCAGCGCCCTATCGGCCATGGAACGAATCCCCAGTACAGAATTATTGGAGTGTTCGAGCTTTTACCGAAGCGCCCCGGTCGGCCCCGGCGATCAACCCGATTACATCAATGCCGTCGCAGCATTGAAAACAGCACTGTCCCCGCTAGCACTACTGGACCAGCTCCAATCTATCGAGCTGTCCCACGGGCGCGAGCGCTCCATCCGCTGGGGCGCCCGCACCCTGGACCTGGATATCCTGTTGTTTGGGGAATCTCAAATCGATGAGCCCCGCCTACAGGTCCCACACCCGCGCATGGCCGAGCGCAACTTCGTACTGCTACCCCTTTCTGAACTGGCTCCCGCGATGGAACTGCCCGGATTGGGAGCCCTTCCAGCACTCTTACAGGGCTGCCCGGAAAACCGCCTGGAAAAGGTTTGATCGACTGAGGCTCCCCAACTACTCGACGGGCGGCCCTCTCAATAGTACTTTTGCGTTTGCAACTCATCAGGGAAGACCCCAGACAAAGAGGAGTCGCTCAAGTGGTTATCGAAAAACCCGAGACCAGCACAGCTGAACTCAACCTGTCCAATAAAACACCGCCTAAATTTATCGCGGTGGAAGGCAATATTGGTGTGGGAAAAACCACACTGGCAAAGAAGCTGGCCTCCACATTCAATTACGACACGCTGTTGGAATTACCCGAGGAGAACCCCTTTTTGGAGCGTTTCTACCGGGACCCCCAAAACGCCGCACTGCCCACCCAGCTGCACTTTCTCCTCCAGCGATCACAGCAAATCCAGGCACTGCGGCAGGACGATATCTTTGAGCCGGTGCGGGTGTCGGACTTTTTGATCGAAAAGGACCAGCTGTTTGCTGAAGTCACCCTGGATAAGGATGAGCTGCACCTATACCAACAGGTGTACAAACACCTCACCCTGGAAGCACCCAAGCCGGACCTGGTGATCTATTTGCAAGCCCCCCTCGATGTGCTGCAAGCCCGAATCCGCAATCGGGGAATCCCGGCTGAGCAGGCGATAAGCAATGAGTACCTCGCCACCCTCAACAACGCCTACACCCGCTTTTTCCATTTTTACGATGAGGCGCCTCTACTCATCGTCAATACCGAGGAGATCGACATTGTCGATAGCCCAGAGGACTACCAACAGCTGGTCGAATATCTGTTCACGATCACCAGTGGCCGGCACTATTACAACCCAGGAAGTTAATCGTTATGTATGCACCCTCTGAATTAGAAAAGCTCGTAACCGTTCAAACCCTGCGAAAAATGAAAGCGAATGGTGAGAAGTTTATTACCGTTGCTCTCTACGATGCCCCTATGGCTGCGATGGCACAAAAGTCCGGGGTTGAGACACTGCTCGTCGGAGATTCCCTGGGCATGACCGTGCTGGGTTACGACAGCACCGTGCCAGTGACGATGGAGCAAATGATTTACCACGTCGAGGCGGTCGCGCGCGGCAATAAGAAGTCCCTGATTATGGGGGATATGCCGTTTATGACCTACGCCACCCCAGAGCAGGCACTCCAGAATGCAACCCGGATCATGCAGGCCGGTGCACATATGGTGAAGATCGAGGGAGGCGCCTGGCTCGCCGACACCGTGAAGATTCTTACTGATCGCGGTATTCCCGTTTGCGCCCACCTGGGCCTCACCCTCAATCAGTACACAAACTGGGAGGCTATCGCGTTCAGGGGCGCGACGAAGAACACGCCAAGCAAATCCTCGAAGACGCCCTACAACTCGACGAAGCCGGAGCTGATCTGCTGGTGTTGGAATGTGTACCCGCCGACCTGGCAAAGCGTATTACCGAAGCCGTATCCATGCCCACCATCGGCATAGGCGCGGGCCGCGACTGCGATGCCCAGGTACTGGTAATCAATGACATCCTGGGCCTCACCCAACAGCCCCCCAAGTTTTCCAAAAACTTCCTGGTAGAGGCTGAGGATATTCCCGGGGCCCTGCGCAAATACGCCGAGGACGTCAAGCAAGGCGTTTTCCCCGGCGAGGAACACATATTTAAATAATACTCCCCTCATCCGGGTGCTTCTCACCCGGTATTTTTCTGCGGCAGGTCCCACCTGCCGCTCTCAAGCGGTAACACTATGACTTTCGACCAACTAATCCAGGATTGGCTCTCGACCAATGGCGCCACTTCTGTGCCCGAAGGCTGGACCCAGGGGCGGGCTACATTTGGCGGCCTTGTAGCCGCAATGTTGTATGAGCAGATGGCTTCAGAGCTGCCTTCTGACAGCAGCTTGCGCTCTTTTACCACCTCATTCGTAGGCCCGGTTGCCCCAGGGGCGATTAACACCCGCGCGGATGTCCTTCGCGCAGGCCGCTCTGTCACTCAGGTACAGGGGCACCTCGATCAGGATGATGCCGTTATGCTGGCGGGCCTCGCCAGTTTTGGCCGCGGCAGGGAGTCATCCGTTCTCGCCAAAGGTCCCTCAGCACCGGAGTACCCCACCCCGGATAAATGCCTGCCCCTGCCCTATATCGAAGGTGTAGTGCCGGAATTTACACAGAAGTTCGATTACCGTATCGCATGTGGGGGCCTGCCTTTCAGCGGCGCGAAAGAGAGAGTTTTAGGTGGCTGGGTACGATTTAAGGATGGCAGTGAGAGCCGTACTGGTATCAGCCACTTACTCGCACTGATCGATGCCTGGCCACCGGCGACACTCCCGATGATGAAAGAGCCGGCTCCCGCCAGCTCATTAACATGGACAGTGGAGTTTATGGAGCCACTCCCAGAGCGCACCGCTTCTGACTGGTGGCAATACGAGGCCGAAGTGGAACAGGCCGAGGATGGCTACGCAGTAATACAGGCCCGCTTGTGGGATGCCGATGGACGTTTAACCGCCCTCTCCCACCAAATGGTCACTATCTTTGGTTAACCAGCACTCGTCGATCAACTATCCCTTTACCGCCACTCATTGAGTGCCTTGGCTCCACGGATGGAACCATTTAAGTGGTCCTAAAGAATTTTGTAACTTTTCTACGGCCTTCAGACCACTCTAAATAATACTTCCCGATCCTGCTTAACCCGCCTAACGAATCAATTATTACCTGCATAAAAATATACAACTTTCGTGATTTTTATTATTTTCTTATGAAAAAAATAAATCGCGCCGCCCTTACAGAAAAATAAAATAAAAAAACCTCCTTTACTCCAATTTGTAATCTACGCTATCCATCATCCCCCCCATCGAAAACAAAGGGGCCGCCAGAGAAACGCCCCAATTTTCGACCCCACTACAAAACCGTCGGTAACAACAAAGTTGGAGAGCAATAATGATAAAAAGAATATTTTTTTCACTCACACTTCTATTCAGCCATTCCGCCGCAGCAGTAGATTTTGAAGACGTTTGGGATGCAATTACTTCTTGTAACTGGTTTGAATTTATTGATGATGTCGACGATACCGGCTCAAAAGACCTGGACGGCTATGAATACGGTGACACTGAATTTGCCGATGCCAATTCAGGCAGCTTTGACATGATCGTCTACAACATGGATGGATTTTTGGAGTGTATAGGCGGCAACAGCAAGTCTGACTTCAAACAAATTATTAACACTTTTGATAATAACCCCAAAGACCTCTGGTTGATGCAGGAGGCTTGGAGCAAAACCAAAGCCAATTATCTGGACGACGACGACAAGCTCGATAACGACACAGTCCCCTATCGCTCCAAACACTGGAAAGGCACTGGTACCAGCTTTGGCAATGGCCTGCTGACCTTTTCCAAGTTTCCGTTTGACCGAGATAATCGCGATGACGACGACTACACCTTCGCCACTTATGAGGAGGAAACTTTTGATAAGTGCGCAGGTAATGACTGTGATACCGAAAAAGGCTTTACCGTAGCAAAAGTTGAAGTGACCAAAAACTTCCATGTTCATGTGTACAACACCCATATGGATGCAGGACACCAAGACGATGATCTAAATGCCAAAGCCAAGCAACTCGACCAGATTGCCGATATGATCGTCGCCCACTCAAGTAATGCCACAGTCATTTTGGCTGGTGATTTCAATATGGCGTTTGATGAAAATGACGACGGCTGGCGCGGTACAAACTACCAAACTTGGAAAGCATTTTTTGCCAAAACCGGCGGCAAGCATGCCTGCCAATATATGCTATCTGGCAGCGACACCAGCTTGGAAGCCTGTGCTGATGAACTTCAGGACGATACCGATCATGTCGTCGTTATTAATAACAACCCCAATTACACGCTGGACGTAACCAATTACTACATTGGCTCCGCGGAGTACACCGGGCTGAGCGACCACGACCCAGTATTTGTAGACTTCTCATGGGTTAAACACTAAACGAGCGGCACACAGCCTCTTCCGCAGGGGATCGGTAGGGGCTTAACCAATTTACCGACAAAGTGAACGACACCGGACTGAAAACCCAATCCAGCTACAATTTTGCTTATTGAGGAGAACTTTAACCCACGCATAAACCGCATGCTTGGCGGGAAGGGCTTTCAGTGGACAGGATTAAGAACCTAGTTGTCGGGAGTGGTCCTGCGAGTATCGCTACAGTCAAGGCATTGCAAGATATTGGGCAAGAAGTTGAAGTCGTTGATGTTTCATATGACCTTGAAGACGATATCAAATACCAAGTTAATATCTTATCCAAAAAAAACATTGATGCATGGACTCAGGAGGACAAAGATAAACTGTTTCCAGCTCCAGTAGCCTCCCGAAAAGGCCTGGAAAGAAGATATCTATTTGGGTCTGACTTTCCATACAGAGTACCAAAACCTCTCAGCATTACGACAAAAAACTGTAATACAGAATTTTCCCATGGCTTTGGTGGGCTTGGGAACGTATGGGGTGCAGCTATCATGCCCTACAGTGAAAGTCAGCTAGCAAATTGGCCTATCTCCTTAAATGAACTAACGCCATCCTACAAAAATGTACTCCGCTATATGCCTATAAGTGCGGAGATAGACAATCTCAATAACAAGTATCCACTATTCCCTAACAACTTTACTGCCATCAAAAGAAATGCGCCGACAGATTTCTTATTGAAAAAATTGAAGGCTATTGAAAGTAATCTCCAGAGGAATGGCATTGAATTTGGTCGAGCCCGCTTAGCGGTAGATGCAAGCAAGGGGGAGCATGGATGTAGATATTGCGGCCACTGCTTTGACGGATGCCCATACCAATCTATTTTCAACCCTAAATACTTGTTTGAAAAACTACAAAAAGACAAACTCACCATACATAAAGGTCTTCTTGTCCTGGAGATTCATGAAACAAGTCAAGGCGTAAACGTGATTGCAGTTGATATAACCAATAGCAAAATAAAAAAAATTACCGCACAGAAAGTTTTTCTCGCAACCGGCCAGTTTGCCACCACTACAATACTGGCAAGATCCCTCAATCTATTAAATACTCCAATCAAAATCAAAAACAGCCAGTATTTTTTCTTCCCCCTCTTTCTCTACAAAGGGTATCGTTATGAGATTGAGTTTACCCTCGCAGAAATCTTTTTAGAGATTGACAATCCAAACATAAGCCCTGAACAAATACACCTTCAACTTTACGGTCGAAGCCAAATTATTGAAGAGCAATTAATATCTCTACTCCCCCCTTTTCCCAAAGCAAGTCGCCTTGGATCGCTTATACGTAATTCAGGGTTTTATGTCCTCTGAGGATTCTGACTCATTGGAACTAACTTTAACCGACAAACAAGCAGATAGCTCTTCAATAGAAATAAGAGGAATTGAAAATACGAGAGCCCGAGAAATCGCCCAAAGAACACAGTCTTTAATAAGGCGTTCACTGATAAGGCTTGGTATGGTCCCCCCTTCTTTCTCACCGTACTACCACCAGGCAAAAGCTTCCACCTTGGTGGCAGTTTCCCGATGGGAGGAAAACATGAGATATTCCGCTCAGACCTCTTAGGAAGGCCGGCACACTTTAAAAATGTCCATATTGTGGATTCTGCCAACTTTCCCAATATTGCAGGCTCAACCATCACCTTTACCATTATGGCGAATGCTGATCGAATCGTAAGGTCTATAGGGTTTCGTGGCTGATTGGCAGCCCAGATAACTGAAATAACCTATTTAGCTAGGATACTTCAAAAGATAACTACAACCACTTTTTCCAGTAAAACAAAGCGATCTGCCCAGCCAATGCCACCACCAGCAAGATGCAAAAAGCAATAAAGCCCAATGACGACTGCCCCCAGGGAATACCGCCGACATTAATCCCAAACAATCCAGTGAGAAAGCTCAGCGGCAGAAAAACTGCTGCCACCACTGATAGTACATACATACGACTATTCAACTGATCCGAAGTGCGACTCAACAATTCCTCCTGAGCGATTGCCGCGCGCTCCCTTACCGCATCGATATCGTCAACATGGCGCTGTAACCGATCATTTACCTCTCCCAAGAGGGCGTGGCTGTGCTCATCAAACCAGGATAGGGATTCCTGCTGCAAACGCCCGAGCACCTCCCGCTGCAGGCATAAGTAGCGTCGCAATACGATAGTTCTCTTGCGCAGCCGAACCAGTAGGGAAGAGAGCTCCGAACCTCCCTTATCTAATAACAGGTTTTCCAGGTCATCGATTTTTTCTTCGAAGTCTTCGGCCCGATCACACATACGCAAGACCAACAGATCTGCCAGGGACATCAAAAGAGCCGCAGTTCCACGGGGACCAAAGCCACTGCGCAAGCGAGAAAGCAAGTCATCCTCTGAAAGCAACTTCCGTCGGCCGGTACTGATAATACGGTTTTCCTCGGCCCAAATGCGAATGGCGATCATATCCTTTGCACGCGGTTTGGATTTTCGCTCAATGCCGTACATAGCCAACATCAGCCCCTGATCCACAGTCATTACACAGGGGCGCGTTGTCTTCGCAGACAGGGTCTCTATCGCCGTAGCTGTGAGTCCACTATCCTGTTGCAGCCACTCGACGGTGTTGGTGCTGTCGTAGTCAAAATGCAACCAGAGAATTCCCTGATCAGGTTGCCAGGATTTCACCTCTGCCCAGGAAAGCTCTCGGCCCGAGCCTTTGCGATCGAGTAAGACAGCGTAGACCAGACCAGTTTCCATAAGCTCTCATATCACCTGATATTGATTGGAGCATCACTTTCTTTGCGCGACTTATTTACTGAGATGGGCCAGCTCTGCGGCGTTCTGCTCCCAGTTTTGACCATCGAAAGGTTCGACCTCCAAGTCTCCGGGCCTCTCATCAAAACAGCGCGCATTAAGACTATAGCCATCCGGGTTGGAGCGCGGCACATAAAAAGACTTAACGCCGCAATGGCGACAAAACAGGTGCTTGGCCACTCCCGTATTAAACGTATAACAATCCAGGTCTTTTTCCCCAGACTCCAGCTTAAAGTTTTCAGCGGGAATAATGACGTGCAGAAAACCCACTTTTTCACACATCGAGCAATTGCACGCATGGGCTACCAGTTTCTCCTCTGAGTCGCGCTCGTGCCGCGCCCGATAGCGAATAGCGCCACAGTGGCAACCTCCGCGAAGTTCAGTAGTAACTTTACTCATTTGAATTATTGTCCTTTTCAAATAACGGGCGGGCAGCCAACAGTGAAAACAGCGAAAGGCCCAGCAGCAGGTGGAACCAGTTTGTACGCGCCAAACCCAGCACCCGAGGAGCGCCGGTACCCACAAACAATCCATCCATTGCAATGACTACTGCCCCTGCCCCCAGTAACAAAGGGCCTGGTGGCGATAATCGTCGCGGTGACATCAATTCCATCATTGCAACCCACAACCACAATAGAAGCCCCAGGGCGGAAAATACCTCTGTCACTTCCTGCGGCGATAACCTGCCACTTTCCGAGACGCCAATAGACGAGGCCAATACCAGCACCAGCACTACATAAGCGGGTCCCCGGGCACTCTGTCCAATACCTATCTCGAAACGTGCCCAAACCAACCCTATTCCAATTAGCAACAGCGAACTAAACCCGGATAGCTGCAGTAAAGCCCGGTGTAATTGGGTTGCCCCGGGATCAATACCGTAGCGATAGGCACCGACAATCGCGGAGACAGCGATAAATAGAAGACCCGCCATCACCAAGAGTGCAGCTGATTGGAAGCGAGCATTGGTAAGACGCCAGTACTGATTGGCAATCAGCAGTGCGGCGAGGGTGAGGAGAATGTCGATCAGCCAGAAGTTGTCCAATGTTTTGCCCTTTTTTTCCAGAATTCTAATAGAAAACCGGTAATAAGCGACAATTCCGCTTCGGCAGATACAAAAAAACCCGGCTTAAAAGCCGGGTTTTTTCAGTCCGTAGACTTAAGCTTCGTCGGAAGCTTGCTTGGCTTCTTCAGCGGCAGCTGCATCGGCCTTGGCTTCCTTGATAGAAAGCTTGATACGTCCACGCTGGTCAACGTCGAGTACCTTAACCTTAATCTTCTCACCTTCACTCAGGTAATCAGTTACGGCATTTACGCGCTCTTCAGCGATCTGGGAGATATGCACCAGACCGTCTTTGCCCGGCAGGAAGTTAACGAACGCACCGAAGTCTACGATACGTACCACGGTACCTTCGTAGATAGCGCCAATCTCAGCTTCCGCAGTGATCTCCTCGATGCGGGTTACCGCCGCTTCCAGGCTCTCACCGTCTTCACCGAAGACTTTGATAGTGCCGTCATCTTCGATATCGATGGAGGCGCCGGTCTCTTCAGTGATGGAGCGGATAGTCGCACCGCCTTTACCAATCACGTCGCGGATCTTGTCCGGATGGATCTTCAGGGTCGCGTAGCGCGGTGCGTTCTCATTCACGGTGGTACGGGAAGAGTCGATCACCTTGTTCATTTCCGCGAGGATGTGCAGACGCGCGTGCAGAGCCTGCTCCAGAGCGGTTTCCATGATCTCTTCGGTAATACCTTCGATCTTGATGTCCATCTGCAGCGCGGTTACACCAGAGGCGGTACCCGCTACTTTGAAGTCCATATCGCCGAGGTGGTCCTCGTCACCGAGGATATCGGTCAGAACCGCGTAGCCTTCGTCTTCCTTCACCAGACCCATAGCGATACCGGCTACCGGTGCCTTCAGCGGAACACCCGCATCCATCAGCGCCAGGCTGGAACCACATACGGAAGCCATGGAGCTGGAACCGTTGGATTCAGTGATCTCGGAAACTACACGCACGGTGTAGGGGAAGCTGTCCGGGCTCGGCAGAACTGCAGCGATACCGCGACGAGCGAGGCGGCCGTGGCCGATTTCGCGACGACCGGTAGCACCTACACGACCCGCTTCACCTACAGAGTAGGGAGGGAAGTTGTAGTGCAGCATAAAGTAGTCTTTGCGCTCACCTTCCAGGGCGTCGATGATCTGTGCATCGCCAGTGGAACCGAGGGTAGCCACTACCAGAGCCTGGGTCTCACCACGGGTGAACAGCGCAGAGCCGTGGGACTTGGGCAGAGCGCCAACTTCCACAGCGATCGAACGTACAGTTTTGCTGTCGCGACCGTCGATACGGGGCTCGCCGCGCACTACAGCGCCGCGCACCAGCTTCTTCTCCAGCTTGCCGAAGTAGCTTTTTACCAGATCGGCGCTAATTTCTTCAGTAGCCAGGGCTTCAGCGGCTTCGCTGCGCAGTTCCGCCAGGCGGGTGCTGCGCTCTTGCTTGTTGGTGATGCGGTAGGCTTCGGCAACCTTTTCGCCAAACTGAGCGTCCAGGGCAGCTTTCAGCTCGGTGTTTTCCGCCGGAGCCTGCCAGTCCCACTGGGGCTTGCCCGCTTCCGCTTTCAACTCTTCACAAACCTTGATAATGGCCTGCATTTCCTGGTGTGCGTAGAGTACCGCACCCAGCATGATGTCTTCCGGCAGCTCCTGGGCTTCGGACTCCACCATCAGTACGGCGTCTTTGGTACCGGCAACGACCATGTCCAGCTCGGAGGTCTTCAGAGCTTCGTAGCCCGGGTTCAGCAGGTAGCCGTCTTGCTGGGTGTAACCCACACGCGCAGCACCGATTGGGCCTGCGAAAGGAATACCGGAAACAGACAGCGCTGCGGAAGTGCCGATCATGGCAGCGATATCCGGGTCCATGTCCTTCTCAGCAGAGAGAACAGTACACATCACCTGAACTTCGTTCATAAAGCCGTTCGGGAACAGCGGGCGGATCGGGCGATCGATCAGACGGGAAGTCAGGGTTTCTTTTTCAGACGGGCGGCCTTCACGCTTGAAGAAACCACCGGGAATTTTGCCAGCCGCGTAGGCTTTTTCTTGATAGTGCACGGACAACGGGAAGAAGCCCTGATCTGGCTTGGCTTCTTTAGCGCCGACAACAGTACACAGGACAACAGTCTCTCCCATGCTAACCAGGGCAGCACCGGTAGCCTGGCGCGCGATACGGCCGGTCTCGATGGTGACTTGGTGTTGTCCGTATTGGAAAGTTTTGCTTACTGGATTCACTAGTTTTTTTCCTATTTCCTTACGGTTACTGGCCCATTCCAGTAACCCCTACAGTGGTTGCCTGGATAGAAGTTCCAAACCTTCAATCCAGAGCGATACGGGGATGTACCGCTACCGACCCGGGTGGCCGGTGCAAACGCAGCACATCCGCCGGGATATTTGTCCCTGGGGTTGTGTTGCGAAACTGCCGAAAAGTGACAACAGCGCCACTTTTCAGCAAGCATTAAAGAAGAAAGCCCGCCAGAGGCGGGCATTCCAGGGTCTTAGCGACGCAGGCCGAGCTTAGCGATCAGCTGTGCGTAACGGTTCAGATCCTTGCGCTTCAGGTAGTCCAGCAGCTTGCGACGCTGGTTTACCATGCGGATCAGACCACGGCGAGAGTGGTGATCCTGCTTGTGCGCAGAGAAGTGACCCTGCAGTTTGTTGATGTTGGCAGTCAGCAGGGCTACCTGGACTTCCGGAGAACCGGTGTCGCCTTCAGATTGGCCGTGCTCTTTCAGGATTGCTGCTTTTTCTACTGCAGACAGTGCCATAACGATTAACCTCGTCGTAATATGCTTTAAAAGATTCGGCTGGCCCGTGCATATTTACAGACCAGCTACTCACTGTTGTGGACTTAGTCCACTGCAATACTCTCACATCAACCGCTATCGGCTCTCACCAATATAGCGTTTTCTGCTTAAGTACTACTTACCAGACGCCGAGGCGCTACACACCCGTCGTCAGTAATTTCTCCTACGCCCAGAAAATCGCCATTTTCCAGGAAGAGGCGCACCATATCACCTTCTTCACCGATACGGTAGACCTGCAAATCCATTACCGGCTGCCCCTGACGCACATAGTAACCAGACTCGTCCGGAAGGGTGAGTTTGGGCAGCGAGGAGGCAGGAGAATCCACCGATAACAGGTGGTGATCCAACTCCTCCGCCATTCCCTCACCGCGCTCTGCGGTGAGCTCATCCAGAGTCACTGAATCGGCTTCGACGTAGGGACCGGCTGCGCTGCGGTGCAACTCTTCCACATAGGCACCGACACCCAGAGCCTGGCCCAGGTCTTCGGCAATACTGCGAATATAAGTGCCCTTGGAGCAGTGAACCTCAACTTCTGCACGGGGCTGGGCGCCCGGTGTAAAGCTCAGCAGTTCAAATTCAAAAATCTCTACTTCCCGCGCCTCGCGCTCCACTTCCAAGCCCTGGCGCGCCAACTTATACAGCGGCTGCCCCTTGTGCTTGAGGGCCGAGTACATGGACGGCACTTGCTTGATGGGACCGCGAAAGGCTTCCATCGCTTTCAGCACAGCTTCTTCGGTCAAACCGGAAGCATCTTTAGTTTCCAGTACATCGCCATCGGCATCGCCACTAGCAGTGGTCATGCCGAAAACAAAAGTACTGCGATAGCGCTTGTCCGCATCGAGCAGGTACTGGGAAAACTTGGTCGCTTCGCCGAAACAGATCGGCAATACGCCGGTTGCCAGGGGGTCCAGCGCTCCGGTGTGACCGGCGCGATTGGCGAAAAAGAGTCGTTTGGCTTTTTGCAGGGCGTCGTTGGCGGTAATCCCGGCGGGCTTATTCAATAACAGCACGCCGTGAACCGGCCGGCCCCATTTTGGTCTGCGGCCCATGGATTAATCTTCGTTGGAGTCGCTATCGTCGTCTTGGTGTTTGCGATCTTCTTTAACCGCCTTGTCGATCAGGGCAGACAGCGCCTGGCCGCGCACCGAGGTCTCGTCGTAGCGGAAGTGCAAACGGGGAATAGTGCGAATCTGGATCGCGCGCGCGAGCTGCGTGCGCAAAAAGCCGGCGGCTTTATTCAGCACTTCGATAGAGGTATTAATTTTGCTGCGATCATCCTCACCCACCAGGGTGACAAAAACTTTAGCAACGGTTAAGTCGCGGCTGACTTCAACATCATTGACGTTGATCATACCCAGGCGAGGATCGCGAATCTCGTGTTGGATCAGCTGGGCCAGCTCGCGGCGCATGGCGTCGGCGACGCGGTCTGCGCGATGAAATTCTCTTGCCATTGTTTACCTATTGAGAATGGCGGTTTAAAGACAGGAAAACCCGCACGGCTAGGCCGCGCGGGTTTATCCTCGATCCGCTGCGGAACTCCTTAGAGTTCGCGAGCAACCTTAACGATATCGTAAACTTCGATCTGGTCACCGGACTTAACGTCGTTGTAGTCCTTAACCCCGATACCACACTCCATGCCGTTGCGCACATCTTGCACATCGTCTTTGAAGCGACGCAGGGATTCCAGTTCGCCCTGGTAGATCACAACGTTGTCGCGCAGTACGCGGATCGGCTTGTTGCGGTAGACGGTACCTTCAGTAACCATACAACCGGCAATGGCGCCAAACTTCGGTGAGCGGAATACATCGCGAACCTGGGCAATACCCACGATTTCTTCGCGTATTTCCGGATCAAGCATACCGGACAGCGCCTGCTTCACTTCGTCCAGCAGGTTGTAGATCACGCTGTAGTAACGAATCTCTACGCCTTCTGTCTCAGCAACCTTTCGGGCAGCCACATCAGCACGGGTGTTGAAGCCCAGTACGATAGCGCCGGAGGTCAGGGCCAGGTTGATATCGTTCTCGGCGATACCACCTACACCGCTGGACACGACGTTGACAGAAACTTCTTCGTTGCCGATATCCGCCAGTGCGCCCAGGATAGCTTCCAGGGAGCCGCGAACGTCCGCTTTGATAACAACCGGCAGAACTTTGCGCTCGCCGGCTTCCATGTTCGCAAACATATTTTCCAGCTTGGCCGCCTGCTGGCGCTGCATGCGCTCACGACGCTCTTTATCACCGCGCTGTTCGGCTACTTCACGAGCTCTGCGCTCATCCGCAACCACCATGAACTCGTCACCGGCGTTGGGTGTGGTGTCCAGACCCAGCAGCTCAACCGGAGTTGAAGGGCCAGCTTCTTTAACCTGCTTGCCCAGCTCGTTGGTCATGGCGCGAACACGGCCGTAGCTCTGGCCTGCCAGTACGATATCGCCGCGCTTCAGCTCGCCGTTCTGTACCAGCAGGGTGGCCACAACACCGCGACCTTTTTCCAGGCGGGATTCGATCACAACACCTGTTGCCGGTACCTTGACCTTGGCCTTCAGCTCCAGCATCTCTGCTTGCAGGGAAATCGCTTCCAGCAGGTCGTCGATGCCTTCACCAGTGTGTGCAGACACATTGATAAACTGGGTATCACCGCCCCAGTCTTCAGGAATTACATCTTTCGCAGCCAGCTCGTTTTTAACACGATCGGGATCGGCAGCTTCTTTGTCGCACTTGTTGATTGCAACAACCAGCGGTACACCGGCAGCGCGGGCGTGGTTCACAGCTTCTTCAGTCTGCGGCATCACACCGTCGTCAGCAGCCACCACCAGGATAACCACGTCAGTCGCCTGGGCGCCACGGGCGCGCATCGCAGTAAAGGCGGCGTGTCCGGGGGTATCCAGGAAAGCGATCTCGCCCTGGCTGGTTTTCACACGGTAGGCACCGATGTGCTGGGTAATACCACCGGCCTCACCGGAAGCCACCTTGGTCTTACGGATGTAGTCCAGCAGGGAGGTTTTACCGTGGTCAACGTGACCCATAACGGTAACTACTGGTGCGCGGGACACCTCAGTGCCTTCACTGGCCTGGGTCTCGGCAACCAGCGCTTCCTCCAGCTCGCTCTCAGAGCGGAATACCACCTTGTGGCCCATCTCCTCGATGATCAGCTGTGCAGTTTCACGGTCCAGGCTCTGGTTGATAGTAACCATCTCGCCCATTTTCATCAGGCGCTTGATCAGGTCACCGGCTTTCACATTCATCTGTTTGGCCAGCTCGCCAACAGTGATGGTTTCGCCCAACTGTACTTCGTACACCTGTTTCTCCGTGGGCCTTTTAAAGCCGTGCGTAGGTTTAACCTTCAAGGTCGGACGAGACAGGGAGCGCGTGCTGCGCTTGGATGCTTCGTCTTCCTCAAATACTTCCAGCGCCTGTTCGTACAGAGCGGTTTTGCTGGATTTTTTCGGGCCGGACTTGGAGCGGCGACCGCGACGCTTACGCGGCTCGTCCTCAGAGCGATCAGCTTCAGCGGGGGCAGTGGATGCTGCCTCCAGCTTGCGACGCAGAGCTGGCTTGACCTCAGTGGTCTTCTCAGCACTTTTTGCCGGTGCTGGCTTAGCCTTGGCTGTCTGTGCAGCTTGTGCAGCTTTCTCTTTCTTTTCCTGGGCTGCGCGTCGGTCAGCTTCTACTTTAGCTTTCTTCTCTTCAAGTTCACGCTTTTCCTGCTCAGCCTGCTGCTTGCGACGCTCCATCGCGGCAATTCGCATTGCCTCGATATCGTCTGAGTAGCTTGAGCGGATTGGTGCGGCGGGCTCTGCCTTTTTCACTACGTTTTCCGCGGTCTTATCCTCTGATTTAGCCGCATCTTGATCGGCTTTTACTTCATTGCTTGCTTTCGCTTCGGCTTCAGCCTTGGCTTTTGCTTCTGCTTCGGCCTTGGCTTTCGCTTCGGCTTCAGCCTTGGCTTTCGCCTCGGCTTCGGCTTTGGCTAGCGCCTCTTCTTCCGCCGCTAGGCGTGCAGCTTCTGCCTCGGCTTCTACGCGAGCGCGTTCGGCTTCGGCCTCCAGTCTTTCCTGCTCATTTTGCAGGGCATCGACTGCCGCTTCCTGCTCGGGGCTGCTCGATTCTTCGCCTGCCGCTACGGTTTCAAGCTCAGCTTGAGGGCGCTTCACATAAGTGCGCTTCTTGCGCACTTCCACATTCACAGTCTTGCGGCCGGTGCCAGAGCCAGTCTTCAGCGTGCTTGTGGTTTTGCGCTTCAAGGTGATCTTGCGCGGCGCGGCGCCCTGCTCCCCGTGACTGCTTTTCAGGAAACTGAGCAAGACCTGCTTTTCCTCGTCTGACACCACTGCATCCACAGAGGTGTGAGGCAAACCCGCTTCTTTCATCTGCTTGAGCAGACGGTCTTCGGTGGCACCAACCGATTTGGCGAGTTCACTAACTGTTACTTCGGCCATTCTCTCTCCTAAAAGTCACTTGGTCGGAGGGGGTTACTTATACGTAAGTTATTTTTCGCTGCATTTAAGCTTCTTCGCCGCTGTCATCGGCAAACCAGGGCTCACGCGCCTTCATAATCAGCGCTGCAGCGCGCTCCTGGTCGAGACCTTCGATATCCAGCAGGTCATCGACAGCCTGCTCTGCCAGGTCTTCCATCGTGGAAATACCACAGCTGGCCAGTTGGAATGCCAGCTGGCGCTCCATACCGTCCATATTCAAAAGGTCTTCCTGGGGCTCAGATGCATCCAGCTTCTCTTCAGATGCCAGCGCTTGGGTCAACAGGGTGTCCTTGGCGCGGGCGCGCAGCTCCTCAGCGATATCCTCATCGAAGCCCTCAATTGCGAGCATCTCTTCGATGGGTACATAAGCTACTTCTTCAAGAGAGGCAAAGCCCTCTTCAACCAGCACACCAGCAACGTCTTCATCGATATCCAGGCGATCCATAAACACCTGCATGATGGAGCTGGACTCGGCTTCCTGCTTGCTCTGCCACTCGTCACTGCTCATGACATTGATCTGCCACTGGGTCAGCTCGGAGGCCAAGCGCACATTCTGGCCGCTGCGGCCGATAGCCATTGCGAGGTTTTCCTCTGCCACGGCTACGTCCATAGAACCGGTGTCTTCGTCGACCACGATGGATTCAATTTCTGCTGGCGCCATCGCATTGATAACGAACTGAGCGGGGTTTTCGTCCCACAGAACGATATCTACACGCTCACCAGACAGCTCGTTGGATACCGCCTGAACACGCGCGCCGCGCATGCCCACACAAGCACCCACCGGGTCGATGCGACCGTCGTTGGTATTTACAGCGATTTTTGCACGCAGCCCGGGATCGCGGGCCGCGCCTTTAATTTCGATTACCTGCTCGGAAATTTCCGGCACTTCAATGCGGAACAATTCGACAATCATTTCCGGGCAGGAGCGGCTCAGCATCAGCTGGGGGCCGCGGGCTTCCGGTTGGATTTCCAACAGGATTGCGCGCACGCGATCACCGAGTCGGAAAATTTCGCGACCAACCAGCTGATCGCGGGGCAAGCGCGCTTCGGCATTATTACCCAGGTCTACAGCGATAAAGTCGCGGGTCACCTTCTTCACAGTGCCGCTAACCATTTCGCCAACGCGATCGCGGTACTCGTCTACAACTTTGGCGCGCTCGGCTTCACGTACCTTTTGTACGATGACCTGCTTTGCGGTCTGTGCGGCGATGCGTCCAAATTCTACATTTTCCACCTGCTCGCGGAAAACGTCACCTGCTTTCAGGTCAGCATCTTTTTCGTGGGCTTCTTCCAGGGTGAACTGGGTACCCAACTCAGCCAAGACTTCATCACCGACCACTTCCCAGCTGCGGAAAGTCTCGTAATCGCCTGAACGACGATCAATGATAACCTCAATGGTTGAATCTTCGTCGTAGCGCTTCTTCGTGGCCGTTGCCAATGCCGCTTCGATGGCCTGGAAAATAATCTCCTGGTCAACGCCCTTCTCGTTGGATACCGCCTCGGCTACCAGCAAGATCTCTTTGTTCATGCAACTGTGCCTCAAAATCGCCTGAGCTCAGGCTCCTACAGGTTATTTGGTAAATTGGGGAATGATATTTGCTTTTTCGATACTGTCGATCGGCAAAAGGTATTCGTTTTCACTATCTACACGCAGAACCACTTCATCACCCTCTACACCGGCCAGCAGTCCGCGCCACTTACGCTGCCCATCCAGAGGCATACGCAGGCGAACTTCAATTTGGGCGCCGATAAAGCGCTCGTACTGGGCCAGCTTATAAAGAGGGCGGTCGAGCCCTGGGGAAGAGACTTCAAGTGTGTACTTACTACTGATGGGATCTTCCACATCCAGTACAGCACTGGATTGGCGGCTCACTTTCTCGCAATCCTCAACGGAAATACCGTTTTCGGAGTCGATATAAATGCGCAGCAGCGCGTTGCGACCGTGGGTTTGATACTCAATACCCCACAACTCACACCCCAGCGATGCCACCACCGGCGCCAGAAGCTCTTCCAGCAATTCGCGTTTGCTCGCCATTCTCGTCACCACATACAAAAAATGGGCCTACGGCCCACTTCGAAAAATATCTGCAACTTTTCTTGCAGATACGAAAAAGCCCCTGACGGGGCTTTGACCGCACATTCGTGCAGTCAGTGTGCACGAATGCAAAATTTGGTAGCGGGGGCAGGATTTGAACCTACGACCTTCGGGTTATGAGCCCGACGAGCTACCAGGCTGCTCCACCCCGCAACAACGAAAGCGCAATCAAAGTTTCCCTAAGGAAAGTTGGTAGCGGGGGCAGGATTTGAACCTACGACCTTCGGGTTATGAGCCCGACGAGCTACCAGGCTGCTCCACCCCGCAACAACAAATGCGCAATCAAATATTTTACCCGAAGGTAAAATTGGTAGCGGGGGCAGGATTTGAACCTACGACCTTCGGGTTATGAGCCCGACGAGCTACCAGGCTGCTCCACCCCGCAACAACTCCAAGAAACAAAGCCTGGTTGATCTTTGTTTCCCTGCGGTGGGACCTGCCCAACCACTCAAGAGGCTGCGCATTCTATTGGTGCTGACCCGGTGAGTCAAGCCGTAATTGGCATTTGTTTTCACCGGGGGGTTAAAGCCGTCTCTACCATCTCGCAAATCAGTATAGAAAAGGAAGAAAATCCCGCAAGCAGGCCACTTCCATATACCGTCTTCTTTCTTGCACATGTACTTTTTATAAAAAGAACGAAGAGTAAAACTCTCTTAACAAGTCTCTGAATAAGCTAGCGAGTTAACTGGTGCACTATTGCTTTTCGAATTGGGGGAAAGCGATCACTGACCCGCAACACCATTTTGCGCAGCAACTTGGCCGGCAGGCGATCGTCGGTAAACAAATCCACCACCCTATTAGTTCCAGAGTAAATCGGCTTGGATTCAACCCGGTGCAGCATCTGGTAACGGGCCAGGGCCCGAGTCAGCTTGGCCGGGTTATATAGACGGCTAACACTATCCAGTTGACGGGCCAAAGTATCCGCACCGGCCAAGCCCAAATTAAATCCATGTGCGGTCACTGGATGCATCCCCACAGCGGCATCTCCCACCAAGGCAAAGCGCTCAGTGAAAAAGTGATGTGCGTATACCGCAACCAATGGATAACAGTGGCGCTCACCAAAAGCTTCGACACCGCCGAGCTGGGACGCGCTTTCGCGGGATACGTGCCCGGCAAACTCTTCATTACCCATCGCCATAATCTGGGCAGAGAGACTGGCGGGAACAGTAACCACGGCCGATGAAATATTTGCCTTGGGCAAAGGCAACAGCGCCAGTGTCGAGCCGTAGCGGAAACACTCCCGGGCAATACCATCGTGGGGTAATTCGGTGCGTACAGGGCCGACAATTGCCACTCGGCCAAAGTCGCGCATATCGGCGCCAATTCCCGCCATGCGTCGCACTTCAGAAAAACGGCTGTCGGCTGCAACCACCAGGGAAGCGCGCACGCCCTCCCCCTCTGCCAACTCAAGATGACGCATGGCGCCACTCAATGTCATCCCGGTAACGGTCGAGTTATCGAGCAGCGTTATATTCTCAGTCTCCAAAACTGTCTCATATAAGATTCGCCGGATTGCAGAGTTGGAGACAATAAAACCCAGAGGCCCCCTCTCTCCCGGGCTAAAGTGGAGTGTCGAAGGGGAATTGCCGTCGACTACTTCGGCAGCATTTAGCGGGCTAATCTCTTCCGGGGATAATCTCTGCCAAGCCCCCAGTTCTTGCAGCAGCTTGTAGGATTTATGTGTCAGAGCAATCTCGCGGCCATCATCAACGGGAGCGGACAGCGCCGACTTATCCTGGCGCTCAATAATTGCCACCTGACACCCTTTGCGGGCGAGCATCACCGCCAAGGAAAGTCCCGCCGGTCCAGCACCTACGATAGCTACATCGGACTCCGTCATTTTCACACCCCTGATTTGCACGCAACAAATACAAGTCACTCTAGTGACTCACATCCGGGATAAACTGATCCAGATCAGGTTAAAGCCAATCCCAAGCCGCTCTACAGAGGTATAAATTGGTGAACTTTAGGGGTATAAAATATCACGCCCGCCACCAGCGCTTCTGAAAAACTGGAGCACCATGGAGTTCAAATATGGAACTTGAAATTCATTTCATTAACGCCTTTACCGACAAAGTCTTTCACGGAAATTCAGCCGGAGTTGTTGTTACTGAGGATTGGCTGGATGAAAATTTAATGCAGTCCATCGCTGCAGAAAATAATCTTTCCGAAACCGCGTTTCTGGTAAAACGCCCGGATACCAGTTATGGAATTCGCTGGTTTTCACCGTTAACGGAAATTGATTTTTGTGGTCATGCCACCCTGGCGTCAGCCCATGTTCTTTTTTCTCAAAACCCTCAATGTGAGCAACTCCAGCTCCATGCTGCCGCTGTGGGCAAAATGACAATAAGCCGAGGGGAAAATGGAATTATTTCCATGGACTTCCCACGAAGGGAGCCACAACCCGTAGATCGCATACCGCCAGAATTACTGGAGGGGCTTTCAATAACACCAAGTCAGGTGTTACTTAACAACCAAGCTTACTTTGCCATCTACAATAGTGAGCGAGAAGTATTGGATGTACAGCAGGATGCGAGCAGCCTGCGAAAGCTCGCCCCCTACGATGTGGTCGTCACGGCAAAATCCGATAAGTACGATTTTATCTCCCGATATTTCTGGCCATCCAATGGTGGTGCCGAAGATCCGGTGACCGGTTCTATTCACACAGGGCTCACCCCTTACTGGTCACAAATTCTGGATAAGAAAGAGCTGATCGCCTATCAAGCCTCCAAGCGCGGCGGCCTGCTGAATTGCACCATCGCCGGGGACAGGGTCATTATCTCAGGCAAAGCAGTACCCTATTTGAGCGGGACCATACGGGTTTGATACCCCAACGCCGGGATTTCCAAAATAAATCACAGTTTCCCCTAATTACGATAAGTACAGCTAAACAGAGGAGCATTAAGCAATGGAACAAAAAGGATCGTGCCTATGTGGCACTATTAACTTCGAAATTGAAGGTGACTTTGGCGGCTTCTTTCTCTGCCACTGTAGTTACTGCCGCAAAGATACCGGTTCAGCCCATGCAGCAAACCTATTCTTCGCATCAGCGAAACTTGAATGGCTATCCGGTGCAGAACAAGTCAAAACCTTTAAGCTGGCAGGGACGAGGCACAGCAAAAGCTTTTGCAATCAATGCGGTTCCGCAGTGCCACGAGAAGATCCTGAAATTGGCCTCTTAGCGGTTCCCGCTGGCAGTCTGGATCGCCCAATAGATGTAAGGCCTAATGCCCATATCTTTATGGCCAGTAAAGCCGAGTGGGACCGGGAACTGGAAACAGTACCTAAAGTAGACAAACTACCCCAGGTAGCTAGTGCGGACTCTGAATAGACCAGTTAATGATGGCTTTACTCGACCACAGTTGCTGCGATGATAAGGTTTCTCGCAGCAACTGAAGATCACATAGAGAGAATTAGCCGGGATGACCGTCAACGCGCGGCTGGAAAAGCACCGGGGTGTAATACAGTAAGAAAAGCGTGTAACCGACTACCCAGGCAATAATTGCTGCGAGCAAACCACTCGGGGCGGGTGCCCAAAACACACGTGCGAGAGCAGATAACGCCAGGGCCATAAAAGCCAGGGGCATCAAGCGCGGCGCCTTCAATATCCGACCTGTGTGGCCGAGACTGACGCGACTGGTCATAGACAAGATCAATCCGCCGATACCGCCAACGGCAAATGCGTGCAAGGCGGGACTCTGCCAGGAAGGGGCAATTTGGCTCCAGGCCAGAGCCGCGAGAAAACACCCCAAAATAACCAACCAGTAGCTCACATGCAGAGACCAAACCATCGGTTCTGCCCATATTTTTGTAGGGTGCCAGCGCACCACCCGGATCACCTGCAAAATACCCAGAGAGACCGCAAAAAAGGCCCAAACCATTTGCGGCAAACCAACAGCCACCGATAGCAACAAGCCCACCGCAGCAATATGGGTACCCCACTCTACAGCCGGTATCTTATCTCTTGGGCTCAAGTGAAAGCGGCGCGCCGTAAAGAAGGGTATAACCCGCCCGCCGATTATCAGAATAATCGCCGTCACCAACAGCAAAGCCAGCAAGGCGATTCGGCTCTGTGCCCCTGGCAGCAACCAGTGGCTAGCGGACAATGCAGCAAACATCAGCATCGCAGGCAATACAAACATATTTCGCCACTGCTTGGTTCGCAACACCCTGGCTCCGAGCAAAAACGCTGAGAACAGGAAAAAGGAGACTTCAGCAATCACCGGCATCCAAATAGGGACCGCCGCCAACAGGTAACCCAAACGGGCCAAGAGCCACAGGCCGACCAAAGCAATAAGTTGGGTTCCCTTTGGCGAGGGGATACCAGTCCAGGTTTGCATGGCCGTGCCGAGAAAACCCACAACAACGGTAGCCGCGAACCCAAACAGCATCTCATGGGAGTGCCAGACTACCCCCATTCGAAAAGCCGGCATCTGCCAACCGAATAACTGCCCCTGCCAGATAACCAGGGCAACCATACTCCACAGAGCAGCTCCCCAGAAAAAAGGGCGAAACGGCATACGCCAAATAGGTGCAATAGACTCCGCGCGCGCGCGGTCAACGATAGGTATCAAAATCCATTCTCCTTACCAACTACGGGAACACCAGGCTCCCTACACAAATAATTCGCAGTACAAGACCACCCCGACAGGCCTGCTTTGCTTGGAGAATCAAAGGCGTCCTAAAAAAGCAGGACACAGGGGTTTATCTGTCCGGCGGCGCCGCAACCTAGGCAAAAGCGCCGACTTTTCAGTCATCCGCATCAGTGCGGGATATCGCCCGAGATTCCATTTCCAGGGATTGGGAAAGAGCCCTATTCTCACTCAATTAACAAAAATAGTTAACAAAAAAATGAGTAGTCTGTGAATTATTCTAACTGGGGTGAAGAATCTTTTTCTGTGTAGATAACCTGAAAAAACCACACGTTTTATAGGGTTATTTCTATTTTCAGGAAAAACTGGGCAAAGGTGAAGTGGACTTGAAGTATCTCACAAGTTTACTCAAATTGGGAAGCACTTCCATTTACAGAAACATACACGGAGCCACCAATAAACAAACACTCAACCAGGAATAAAGCTTGAACCTATTTCCCTAGTAATTCAGTACTTATCTCTCATATACAAACCATTATATTTTCACCATAATTTTATATGGCAATCATTACACGGTGCCCAGTGCCGGCAAGATACAGCCTAAGTTAAAGATTTACGCCAGCCTGTGCAGTGGAGGAATTATGCTCATACCAGGCTATCTTATCGCGGCATCAACCTTACTATTCTGCTGCCAGGCCCTCGCAACCAACACTTATATCCTGTCACAACAGGGTATTGGCAATCGGGCTATAGGGGACCAAAGCGACCCAACCATCATTAACAATCTCATCATGCAAACACAAGATGGTGAATTTAATAATGTGGTGGCTCAGCAATCCAACGGCAATACTGAAGGATCTATTATCCAGTTGCAGAGAGGCGTATCAAACGAGCTAATGTCAGTCCAATCCAGCAGCCTGGGTAGCACGACATCAGTCTCCCAGCTTAATGTTCTCAACAAGGCCGAAACCTCACAGACAAGTACACTGTTTAGCACTATAAGCATCAGTCAGGAACAATCCCTAAATCAAATTACGAGCATACAAAACCTTTCCACTGGTACAACTGCTAACATCTCGCAGATAGGAACCCTAAATTTTTCGGAATCTATCCAAGATGATGTTGCTCTTAGTGATGTCTCTATTAGCCAGTTAGGTAATTTTAATAGAGCTGAGATTATCGATAAAGAAAGTGGCATAGCAAACTCTGCCAGTATTATCCAAAGTGGAAGCCAGAATATTGATACTAGAATTATCCTGATACAGTCTCTGGGAACCAATAATCAAATTCAACAATTTGGCAATAACAACACTGCCCGGATAACAAATACTAACGGCGCCTTTAATACCAACTCAATAGTACAACTTACAGATTCCAGTGCTACTAGCATCCAAACAAGCAACTCTATTCAGGGATTTAACAGTTCCATCCAGCAAGGACAGAGTAATCGCGCTTCTATAATTGTTAATCTTGCTCAAAACAACCAGGCCTTTACATCTCAAAGTGGAACAAACAACGGGTCCACAATCAACCAGATAAACATCAATAATTTTTCCGAGATAACACAAACAGGAACAAGTAATAGCGCCACGTCAATACAACTCGCTATTGAAGGGGCCAGTAGTGTTGTCACACAAAGTGGATCGGATAATAGTGCTGATATTAGTCAAAGTGGATCAGCCTCTGAGGCAGCTATAGACCAGGAATTTGATCAAAATACATTAATAGCCATTCAAGATGGCTTTAGTGCAAGACTACAGTTGCTGCAACAAGGCCTACAGAATCAAGTAAGTTCAACGCAGTCTGGTTATATTGATGATGCGGACATCATTCAACTGGGTGAGCTAAACACTATCAATCTCACTCAAACCGGCAGATTTAATAGTGCAGAGCTACTACAACTAGGTACAGACAACTTTCTCCAGGTAATTCAATTGAGTTTTGGTGCTACTATCTCCATTTCACAGATTGGCAGTAACAATTCTGCGATATACATACAGTAGAGAAAGAGGCTAAGAAAAACCATATTATTTATTGCTCAGATTTTTTCTTTCTGGGAAACATCCCCTTTCACAAACAGCAAACTTACAATCAGTGCTGCAGCAGCCAAACACGCATTAACAGTAAATGCCCGATCAATACCTTCAGATAATTCCGGAGCCATCGCAACAACCGTTGTATTCATCGCCAGACCAATAGCACCGCCGATAATTTGGAACATATAAATTAAGGCCGCCGCCAAGCTTGCCCTGGCAGGCCCCAATACCGTAACCGCAGTAGTCGTTATCGTAGGAAAATATAAGCCTAATCCTATACCGAGAGTGAGCATTCCCGGTACCAAGTGCAGATAGTGATCGCGAACCACTAGGCCAGAAAGTAAAAACATTCCCAAACCTAAAAAGAGTGCCGCTCCCGCTAAAATTAGGCGAGCCCCCAAAAATTCATATAACCACCCTGCTATATATGAGACTACCGCATAGGTAATCATCACCGGCAATAAACCCGCACCAGACCAAACTGCAGAATAGCTCAACTCCTTAATTAAAAATTGAGGAATATAAAGCAACATAGATACAAAAGTGACCGATAGAAGCAAAGTCACCAGACAGATAGAAAAAAAGCGCCAATTAGTAGCTACATCCGGGGGAATAAGTGGGTCAGAGCGAGTATGAGGCTCAACCCAGGCAAATACCAAAAAGAAAATCACCGATGTTACTAAAAGTCCAATCACTAAAGGACTTCTAAATCCTACATCGATAGCAAAATCCAGAGATAACATTAAAGCCAAAAGGCTAATTGATAATGAGGCCATCCCCCAATAGTCAACCTTTTCATTGCTCTCATCGGGCTTATCATCCTCAATTACTTTCCAGCCCACCAACATTGCCGCCAAAGCGATGGGTAAGTTAATAAAAAAATCCAGCGCCAGCTAAGAAAATCTGTAAAGAAACCACCCAACAGTGGCCCTACAGAGTTCGCAAAGCCACACACCGTCATTATCAAACCGCCTGCCTGACCGGCGCGGTCATCAGGCATGATCTGATAGGTCATGCCGAGCACAGCGGGCCACATCAGAGCACCACCAACACCCATTAATGCCCGGCTTCCCAGCAGCATCCATTCATTGACGGCCAGACCACCCAAAACTGAGAAAAAGACGAAGATTGAGGTTCCAACAAAAAATAGCCGGCGCCGACCAAACATATCCGCCAAGCGCCCGCCAGTAACTATAAAAATCCCGAACACCAATGCATAACCGTTAATCACCCACTGAAGGGTGGAGATATCTGCGTTAAAGTGTTTTTCCATTGCAGGGATAGCGACGGAGAAGGCCGTAAAATCATTGGCCACCAAAAAGACTGCCAACGACAATGCTGTTAAGCCAATAATCTGTGATCGCGATAGCGGGGTCTTTGAGGCTGCCATAAATGCCAAACTTCACACTTTGCAAGTTATGCAATGGATATATAAGCTTGGACCAATGAAGGACCAACTGCAGCGCAAATTATCAGGCAACACCAAGTAACAGCCTAGAACCAATGGGGTTCTCATAAACTTTATTACTAGAATCTCGGTGCTTTTCTCCTATATCCAGAATTACTTTCTTCCGCAATACTCTGATTAGGTCCCAGCTCAGGCATAGACAAGCATTAATGCCAACAACAATGGCTTGATGTCAGTGTAAGTCCGCAGTCTCACTAATCCTCATTCCATGTTAAGCAGATCGATCAACCCAAAAAGCAGTATCCGGTAGCAGAAGTATTTAAAGCTATCAGCCGATGATCAATCAGGATTGATCGACAGGCTTGAGCGGGGCCCCTTCTCCAATTCTTATAAATCAAAAATCAAAGACTGACAGGATTTTCCCATCAAGGTGCTATCTTTAGCCATTACCATTCTCTCGATCAATCATGGCCATCAGGCCCTGGCGAACAGTACTTACTCATCAACCAAGTAAGAACTGGCAACACTGCTACTGAATATCAAATTGAACAAACAACCACTAACAACTTAATAAATCAAGCTCAGATTGGTGATAATAATAACGTTGAAGCAACACAATTTAACGGCAACAACAATTAAATAATGCCCACGCAGGCAGGAATGAACGATAGCATCACCACTACTTAAATTGGTAATAATACCGCGATTTCTCTGCAGTAAAGCCATGTGCCTATCTCTAGAAATTTGTATGTTCAGACAGCTATCTCCCAGAATCTATCATCCAACCCTCCTCCCAGCAGCCACATCCTAACACACTGAAAATATCAGATATTTTCCGACTTTAGTCCCAGTATCTCAGTGTTTTTATCTCATTCCCCTGAGGAGTCTCATGGTCAATACTTTTTCCAAGGCTCCAATATCTGAAACGAGCTGGATTTCGACTTTTGGAGAGCCCAATCAAACGGATTACAGAGGAGAAATATCTATGACAAACGGTGAGCACTTATGCCCACCAGAATTTGGAATCATTGAGCCTTTTAGATAAAGCCGCCAATGATCACCGCCCCGGCATAGCCAGGTATTAATGCCGATGGCTTGGAGCCAGTGCAAGTCAGCAGTCTCACTACTTCTCTCACCATTTAGGGCCGATCAAATAACCTCCAATGCCCGACGGATGGTAGGTCGACGTTCGATTACACGGGATTGGATATGGATTTCACCTGTGTTGTACAGGAAGTACTGTGGACGCCATCAAAGCGCCATAGCGAGTTGAAGTAAAGGAGTTACTTGTGAAGATCTTACCTATAGCCGTTACCGCTCTATCCCTTGCCATAAGTGGCCTGGTTCATGCAGATGACAATGAATATATTCTCTATCAAGAAGGTACGGGAAATACAGCCTCAGGGGATCAAAGTGATCCCTCTATATTTAACAACCTCATCGAACAGACTCAAATTGGGGATAATAATGATGTTGAGGCCATCCAGTCTAATGGCAATACCAACGGCACTATTATTCAATTTCAAGAAGGGGATAATAACACTTCAGATGCCACTCAAGATGCCACCACTGACTCCATCATTGAGGTCATTATCTTTGGTGACGGCAATGATATGGATCCCACGCAAACATCAACCAGCAATTCCTTCATGCAATTGGATGTAACAGGGAATAATAATTCTGGAGGCGGCTCACAGGATGCCACTTCTGATACCTCATTAATATACATCATGGAAGGCAATGACAATCTTGGCTTTTCAGTTCAGAATAATGTTTCCAACAGTTCAATGAGCTTTACCTTTGTAGGTGACGATAATCTTGGCTCCTCTGTACAACAAGACTCCGATTCCGCAACTTTAGTAGCTGAAAGTTATGGTGACGATAATCTTGTTAGCACCACCCAGAATGTCAGCTCAAGCACTACGATAATGATCTTTCAAACCGGGGATAGTAATCTTGCGGCCGCTGGAGAGCAGATTGGCAGTGCGAATAATACAGCCACAATTACTCAAATTGGGAGCTCAAATATAGGTGGACTTGGTCGTTTTAATAGCTTTAGTCAAAGCACTACGTATGAGCAGTTTGGAGACGGTAACCTATTTGATAATGCAACCATTGACTCAAGCAATAGTATTGGAACGGTCCTACAGCAAGGAAATGGCAATACTAGTCTTGCCCTATTACAGACGGTATCTGATAACGCCTATTACATATCACAGATCGGTGATGGAAATATGGTATTTCTTACCCAGTCTGGATCAAGTCACACTGCTGAGATCATTCAGATGAGTGATTTAAATGAGATAAATGCAGATCAACAAAGCTTTGATAACGATCTGTACGCTCTACAAAACGGTGAGGACAACCTGATCAATTCACTGCAGGATGGGGACAGTGAAATGGCAACACTAAGTCAGGCAGGCACCCTGAATGAAATAGATCTCACCCAAAGTGGACAACAGGACACTGCCACTCTATCTCAGGACGGTAACAACAACTTTCTAAGTGTTACCCAAACCGGATTTAGCGATAGCATCAATGTTACCCAGTTGGGTGACAACAATAGTGCCACTTTTACACAATAACTAGTTAATGGAAGCCCATATACTCATATATGGGCTTCTTCTTACCATCCATATTCTATCCACTACCAAACATAAATATAAATCTGTAATGAAATTACTATATAAATCAGACTTTTTTACTAGTATCTCAGTGCTTTTATCTCATACCAATTATCTTATTTATTAACAATACTAAAAGCGATACCGTAAGTAGGGATCATTCATCACTTCACCATAGGTTGATCAACCGACAAACCAAACAGGAGCAAATTAAATGAATAGTAAAATCACCCAATACAGGTAAAAAAACAGGAATAAATATTTTACTTTAACCGAAGCAAAAATGAACATGGCCTCGGCATCTCCAAGCATTAATGCCAAAAAATGGCTTGGGATCAGTGCAAGCAAGCATTCTCACTACTTCCCTCACTATTTTGAGCCTTTAAACTTCTTACCTAGCGCTCATTAAAATTTAACTGGGCTACAGAAGTTTCATGCGTTAATTACCTTTATAGAAGCAAGAGATCTACCGCTCTTAACGCCATCCATAACTCATTAAATGAAAGGAATCATTTATGAAAACATCAGCCTTTGCAATCACTGCCTTAGCGTTAGCCATTTCCGGTATTGCATACGGTGACAATACTTATATTGTCAATCAAGAGGGAACCGGAAATATGGCCATGGGGGACCAAACTGGTGCCACTGACAGTCTAATCTCGCAGACACAGATTGGAGACAATAACGATGCCGAGGCAATACAATTCAATGCCACCAGCAATGGAACCATTATCCAAACCCAGCAGGGCAACAACAATTCCGCAGATAGTGAGCAAGATGGAAGCAGCAGTTCTTCAGCCGTCATTACTTTGATAGGTGACAATAACAACGCAGGGACGGACCAAATATCAACCAGCAACAGTGTAATGCAGAAAACCTTTATTGGTACTGATAATTTTGGCGGATCAAGACAAGAAGCTACTTCCAATACCACCATGATATATACCATGACGGGAACCAATAATGGTAGTGGCTCTATTCAGGAAAATACAACGAGTACCTTAATGAGTTTTACCATTACGGGAACAGACAATATAGGTAGTTCCTTACAGGAAAATACTTCTAATACTTCAATGATTTACACTATTAGCGGCACAAGTAGTGTTGGCAGTTCACTGCAAAGAGACTCTACCAATAGCTCGATGCAATTTACCATGATTGGCACCGATAATATTGGTTCATCGGGACAGACTAATATGGATTCGGCATTTCTGAATGTAGTTTCTATTGGCGATAGAAACGTCGGCACATCGGGTCAAACGGATAGCTTCAATAGCAGTATCAGTGTTTTTCAAATGGGTGACGATAATAGCGGTGGAGGAGGAGATGATGACGGCAGCTCAAACACTACAGTTCAAGTAACACAAGTGGGAAATTTTAATGTAGGATTTACCGTACGAAGCCAAAGTTCTGATCAATTTACTACAGTTGAGCAATATGGAAATGACAATTCCTTTAGCTCCTCAGATGACAATGCCAATAACAGTGTCGGCTCCAACCTACAGCAAGGTGATAACAATGACATTTTTGTTAACCTGCAATCTGTATCTGATAATAACTACTCCATCAGCCAAATTGGTAATGGCAATGATGCGGAATTGACACAGACCGGTTCCAACCACTCGGCTGAGATAATTCAAATGAGTGAATTAAACACTATAAATGCGGAGCAAACCAACTTAAACGCCGATCTTTACGCCTCACAAGATGGTGAGGACAACCTGATTAATTCCCTCCAAGATGGTGACAGTATTTCAGCCACGCTTAACCAGAGCGGCAATCTCAACGAAATAGATCTGACTCAAAGTGGATCGTCAGATATTGCTACATTATCCCAAGATGGCAATAGCAATTTCCTAATGGTAACGCAGACCGGCTTTAGCGATACCATTAGTGTCACCCAGCTGGGAGATAACAACAGTGCGACATATCTGCAGTAGTTATTCAAGTAGGCATACTTTTTACACGGCTACTTGATAGCAACCTAAATCGATCTAAATATGGAATTATCATGAAGAATATACTATTAATCCCAACCCTCTTCAGCATTTGTATTAGCGCCTATGCCAACAATACATATATCGTTAATCAGGTTGGTGCAGGCAATACCGCCATTGGCGACCAGAGCGATCCAACAATCAGCAACAATTTAATTTCCCAGACTCAAATTGGAGACAATAATACCGCTGAAGCAGAACAAATCAACAGCAATGCTAATGGGGTCATTATTCATAGTCAGCAAGGTAACTTAAACAATACACTCAGTACTCAAGATAATAGTACCAATGGTACTGTTAACGCCACGCAGGTAGGGGACAACAACGAAGTTGTCACAAGCCAAATTAATGACAACTTTAATGGCAATATTATCTCACAGTTTGGGATATTAAATTCCACTAATATAATCAATAACACTTCAAGCTTTAATACCAGCATTGTATTTCAGCAAGGAACCGATAATTTCAGCTCGGTCGTCCAAAATTCAGGAGGAGCAAATAATAGCATTACAGTGACCCAAAACGGCATTCAAAATTCGGCCAGCGTAGCCAGTTTTAATAGTGCAGCAAATACATCTATAGCTATTCAGCAAACAGGTAACTTCAATTCAGTCGGCGCCTCACAGACAGACTCATCACAATTTATGAGTAGCACAATCATTCAAACTGGTGACGATAATCTTGGAAATATCTTTAGTGGAGGAAGTACTTCTGGTAGCGTGACAATGATTCAGTCTGGCAACGCCAATTTATCCTCCCCAGTGCATACCGATAGCACACTTAGCCAAGGTATTAGTAATCAAATAGGCAATGATAATATTGTTGGTGCACTTATTCAGGACGCAACCACCAATGGCTTTATTAATATAACTCAGATGGGCAATCAAAACACTGGAAGTTTTGTGCAAGTTAATAGCGTCAATGATTCCGCCATGCTAGTTCAGCTTGGCGCTAGCAATGAGGCAACCGGTTTTCATTTTTTTAGTAACGACAGTGATGTAAATCTCCACCAGATTGGAGACCAAAATTTTATCTCTAGTTTCCAGACAGGATCAACCAATACTGTGGATGCAGAGCAAACTGGCAATCAAAATACAATAGATTTAGATCAGGACGGCGATTTATTGATAGCCGATATAAATCAAGATGGTATGTTAAACACGATTAACTCAATACAAATGGGACAGGATAACGACGCTTTTTTCTCCCAGAATGGCAATAGTAACTTGCTGGATTCGATGCAACTGAACACTTCATCAATTGCTACAGTTTCACAAACCGGTGACAATAATAGCAGCACTATTTTGCAGTAAAATTAGATTTTGGGCTGATCCAGCGATTAGCCCACTCTCTCGAAATATCTATACTTCTGCAAGCTAGAAATTCATCAAGGGCATTAACAGGAGCAGATCATTAACACAACAACTCATACTTCTACTCTATAAATTCTCTTGACAGCCTTTACATCTAGAAGATAAATACAACCTTCTTCATTGATACATATTGCTTGCAAAACTTATCACGGCCCAGAATCAAGATATCCAAAATTTATACGGATACACCTTTCACTATTAACATCTGCATTTTCAATATTTTCTTCCCAGAATTTCAGTGCTTTACTCCCATATTCGATAGCAGTGACATTGACAATACTATAATAGGCCCTCAACGAAGGCAGCTTCATAGGGCTTATTAATTTCCGTTCAAATCAGAAATTCTACATAGGGAGAGCTTCAATTAAGCATGGGAAATGATTACATCACTACAATTGTTAGTAACCGGACTCAACTGTAATGGCTGCACTCTGGCACTTCAAACTTTCATTGCCAATGAAAACGTACTGAAATCTGTAAAGTAAGCAGCCTCAACGATGATACTCACACCTAAGTCACTTACTAAACCAAATCTCAACCAGAACCTGACTTGAAAAGGAATTCAACAATGAAATTCAAAGCCACAATTGCCGGATTATCCACCCTTGCTGTGATACAGCTAGCACAAGCGAGCAACACCTACATAGTCAATCAAAATGGTAACAATAACACCGCCATGGGGGATCAAAGTGACCCCACCGTTACCAACAACCTAATTATGCAAACCCAAAATGGTGATAACAATACTGCTGAGGCGGAACAAATCATAAATAGCAATAATTCAGTGATCAGTCATACCCAGATTGGAGATGGAAACTTAGCCATAGCGAGCCAGGAAAATAGCACCAACACAACCTACTCAGTCATACAGATAGGTAACAATAACGAAGTTGATTCCTCTATGTTAAATGACACCGCGAGCACCAATTTCATTTTTCAAAGTGGTGAATTGAATTTCACCTCTACCAATAATTTTAATTCCATGTCTAATATTACCAATGTTATACAGATAGGAACAGACAATGAAACTTTTACTGCTCATGCCTTCAATTCAAGTAACAATTCCATATTGGTAAACCAAAGCGGATCTCAAAATACGAGTTCTCCAGGCGCAAGTTTCGATGCGGAGAACAACAGTATTGTCATCTTACAGGATGGATCGCTGAACAATGGGGGAGTTGGGCAAGTTAGTGGCTCTCAATTTATGACGAGCACGGTCATTCAAAGTGGCGATGATAATCTAGGGGGAGCCAGTAATTTAAATAGTAGCTTCGGCAGTACCTTTTCTAATCAAGTGGGAAGTTTAAATTTAGGAAGTTCAAGCCAAATTGATAGCACACAGAGCCATACATTTATCCAGCAAACCGGTACTGACAATTTAGGTAGCATATCGATAAACTCCAGCGATAATGTTAGCGCCTCCTTCACACAAATAGGCGACCAAAATATAGTTGGTGGCGCAGGCCATTCCTCTAGTAGTAATGGTACTGTAGAGGTCACTCAAATAGGTATTGCGAATGAAGCAATTGCCTTCCAAATTATGAGCGACTTGGGAGTATTAACTCTTTTTCAAAATGGTGAACAAAATATGGCCCTGGCGGGGCAAACAGGGATATCTAACATCCTTCTTGGCGTGCAAACAGGAATACAGAACGTACTTTCTATTATTCAGGATGGTGATTCAATTTCTGCCGATACCAATCAGAGTGGCACACTTAATGAAATTGACCTTGATCAGACCGGCATGAGTAGTGTTGCCACACTTACACAAAATGGTAACAATAATTTTCTACAGGCTATGCAGGCAAATCCATCTGCCTCATCCACTGTGACGCAGTTTGGCGAAAACAATAGTGGTAATATCATGCAGTAACTCACCCACTATTAGCTCAAAGTACACAAAGTAGCGGAATACATGACCATTCATAAAGGACATGCATTAGGAGAAATGCTCATATCATTTACTCCACTTAAGACGTGAATTTCTTTATATGTAGTCGATGATACCAAATGCTTCTGTTTGGTGTCATTTTTTCTGTTAAAAAAGGGTGTAAGTTTATCCCCGGATAATCTTCCTGGATAAATCAAGGCAACAGGGTTAGCCTAAAGCTTTCATAAGCTAGGACTGCAACCTCTATCTAGATTTAAAATTATTCACAACCAGATAAATTTTGATCCATTCTAGAAGAGAAAAATTATAGTGCAAAAAATATCAGTTGGCCTAACTCACTGGAAGTAAACTTTATTACTAGCAGTTACACACTTATCTCTCATTGAAAAGACTCATGCTTCATCAATACTTTTACCAAACTTTCAACATACTCAGGGAAACCAAAGGCAGTAATCATATATAGGTAGGGTAGAAGATTAAATAGCTCTACCCGGCATTAATAGATTTCAGGAGGTTTAAAGGAGAATTAGACAGTAAGCATGCATTTATTAATCGCAAAATTTTTAGTCCATACTTGATGAAATCTTAAGCATTTTCAGCTTTGATCAATAACAGGCATAGCTAAGTATTAATGCCGATTAGTCAGTTTCGGAAAATTTCTTTTGGCAGCTCTGAAACTTCCCCAAGCAAATATTGATCTCTATAGCGCCAACCTGCTATCAGCTCCAGATAGAAATGGACATTAATGATATTCATTTAAGCTTGTACCTACTCAATTTAAATATGTAACAAGCCTTTTTAAAATTTTGTTTTAGGAAAATGACTACACTAGAGAAGTCGAGGTTTTATCAATGAGAATGTCTTCGTATATTCCAGCAATCCCATGCATTTTAGCAATTAGTATCAGCGCTGCGGCACAGGCTAGTAATATATATATTGTAAACCAAACCGGCAATAACAATATGGCTATGGGAGACCAAAGCGATCCCACCGTTACCAATAATTTGATTGTACAAACCCAGAATGGGGATAATAATACAGCAGAGGCGGAACAGATCATTAATAGCAGTGATGGCGTGATTATTCAGACCCAGATTGGAGATGGAAACTTAGCCAACGCGAGCCAGGAGGATAGTACAGGCACAACGCTGACAACCTTACAGGTAGGTAATACTAACGAAGTTACATCCAGTATGCTTGGTGACTCCAATAACACCAACTTTGTCTCCCAAACCGGTGAAATCAATTTTGCTGAAACCGTAAACTTTAACTCCAGCTTAAACAGTACAAATATTGTTCAGGTTGGTACTGACAACCAAGCAGCAGCTTCTCATTTCAATAATTCAAATAACAACTCCATATTTATTAGCCAGGATGGATCTGAAAATATTGGTTCTGCATCTGCAAGCCTTAATACAGACAACACCACCTCCGTAGTTTTACAAACTGGATCACTTAACAACGGTGGAATTTCACAGTTCGACAATTCTGACTTTATGACAAGCACTGTTATTCAAAATGGCACTGATAACTTGGGGGGAGCAGTAATTCAAACAGTAGTTTTGGTAGTACTTTTACTAATCAGGTCGGGAACTCAAACCTTGGGGGCTCAAGCCAACTTGACAGTACACAAAGCCACTCGTTTTCCCAGCAAATAGGGAATGATAATTTAGTAGGTGGTGTGCAGGCACTTTCAAGTTCCAATGTAATCGCCTCTGCAACCCAAATCGGCGATCAAAATATCATTGGAGGTATGGGCCATTTTTCCAGTAGCAACGGTATTGTAGAAGTCACTCAGATAGGCATTGCCAATGATGCAATTGCTTTCCAAATTATGAGTGATTCATCAATATTAACCCTTTCACAAAATGGCGAACAAAATATGGCCTTGGCTAGCCAAACTGGATCATCAAATAGCCTTCTAAGTACGCAAACAGGTACACAAAATGTCCTCTCTATTTTTCAGGATGGTGATTTGATTTCTGCTGATACAGACCAAAATGGTACGCTCAACGAAATCGATCTTAACCAGACAGGTATGAGTAGCTGGGCCACACTCTCACAAAGTGGAAATAATAATTTTCTACAGGCCATGCAGGCGAACCCATCTGCCTCAACTACCGTGACACAGTTTGGAGACAACAATAGCGGAAACATAATGCAATAATATGCCTGGCTTCAAGCTCACTTTAATTTCATAGAAAAATATTTAGTGATCATAAATTGGGGATTCACTGAACTGATACAATTATTGAATATATATTATTCTGTTTTGTTATCATATCTATCGTCTCAGTGCATCCCCAAAACTACTATTTCTTATAGAACCAACCATCAGCACATTGAATATCGTGGTAATACCACAAAAAGAGGCAATTTAAAATTACACCCACACTTACTCACACTCTTCGGTTTGTTTGCGCCCCCCAAATTACCGAAACACTACAGCATCGCTGCACTCACATAGTACTCTCCAAAAAAAGTCCCCTCTTGAAAATTTCAAATACCTGGCTACATACACGCCATCAGACATCCATCGTATTTTAAGTGGTGAACTTAGGAATATATATTTAACATTTAGATCATGCTTACTAACCGCATACCTGCTGTCCAACTCAACATCCTATTAATGCCTAATATTTAAAATACTCAACTAATCTTCCACATCACAATCTTATACATGGAAACATATCAACATTTAGATGCAAATATTATTGAATTCATACAATAACATTTAATGTGAAAAATGCACGCCTGAGAGCCCTTTACAAGATACTCACCTTGGAGATATTTTTATTTTAATTAAACCCCTACCACATTCCACTATAATAGATATATTTATATTATGCTATATAAAGGAAGCTCATATATTTCACATACGAGCCCCTAATAGATTACTGATTGATAAATTTTATAAAAAATTAATTAAATCGGGCTATAAAATTCCACAAAACGTTACCACCAAATTTAACAGGCCATGGAAAAGAAATTGTCTAATAAAAACTTGTTAATCCAAACAATCTGGATCTTTAGTGAGATATTCATTGTTTACCCAAATATTAGTACCACTGCAATCAGGGTCAACTGTATCCCTCAGATCAAAAGGATCATTATCAAAAGAAGAGTTCGCAGAAATAATATTGAAGTTGGAATTAGTAAAAATAAGAACTATACCACCATCTTGGCTATCACCGTTGCCATTATCAGTAGTTGTGTTCTGTGATATCACATTATTTGACGATCCTTCTATTAGAATACCAGCCCCTCCATTTCTGCTTGAAGTGTTGTTAAAAACTCGTGAAAAACTATCATCCACCTGGATTCCATCGGCAACACTACCTGTTACGGTACAGCCAGAAAAAGTATTGTAGTCATCATCCATATCGACTCCGACTCTACCACTATCAGTAATAACACAGTCATTTATAGTATTGTAAATACTATCTATATCTATTCCATCATTAACGCTATTAACAACTTCGGTACCAAGTACTTTGTGATACCCCTCTCCCTCTAAGAAAATTCCATCAAAACAGCCATCAATAACGCCTCCAGTGAGGGTGGCGCCATTACCTTCCATTCGAATTCCTGCACCACCTAGGTCTCCTCCTGTAGTACAGGTCAGGGAATAGTCGCCCATATTTAAGCTGCCACTTGGGCCGACAATAGTAAGTGCATCAGGTTCATCGGTTGTTAGATCACAAGATAAGTCCTCAGTGAGCACTTCTGCAGTTGTAATCACATCGCCACAAGCCACTTCAGCCAAGGCAATTGATGAATATGAAGACGCCGATAAAGCCATTATCGCTAATAGTGCCACCTTATCTACAGACTGCTTAATTTTCACATCCAACTCCTATCAGTTCAGAATAAAGAATACATCTCAGCACAGAGATACTGAGTCCCCTAAGTTTGGATGCAATAATAGCTTCCACCATAAGAAAAATTGCCCAAAATAATTGACGTCCGAATGTATAAAAAACTACGTCATTCTTTTGAAGAAACTAGTGCAGCTATATCGATAGCAATGATTAAATACAGAAAATTAAGCTGGCGCAATTACTTTCTGATGATTACTAGCATTTAACCCTAAACACCATACTCTGATCCAACTTTGGAAAGTACGATTTTATTCGCCAGCTAATGTATGCAGCTTAATTATGAAAAACTTAGGTTGTTTATATAAAATTTACTCATGATAGAAGTACTAACTCCGGGAAACTGTTACTTAATGTTCGGTCATAAAAAGGAGTTATCATGTACACCAAGGCTGGTATTTACGTCGCTCTATCTTTATTTGTTGCCACAAATTCTTTGGCTGAAGCAAATAGTACATCACTGTATCAGCAGGGTAGCGCTAACAGTGCCACTACTGACCAAAGCGATATTACTAGTATTCACTACCAGATTGACGATAGCAACCAGGGAAGTTCACTACAAGACTCCATTACGAACAGCGATCTTAACTATATCCAGTTAGGCCATCAAAATAACGCCTAAAGTGTTCAAACCGACTCTGAAAATGCTTCTATTTCTGTCTATTAAAAAAGGACAGAAAATTCAGACACCAGTTCACAAGATAATATTATCAATGGAGAAATGCAAGTTCATCAGATAGAACTTAATAACAAACCAACAATAATAGATTTAAACAGTGGCTCTAATAATAATACAATTTCTGTCCAAAGCGGTGATATCAATCAAAATTATGTATTTATTAGCGCGACAAACTCTACAATAGACTATATCAAGTAAGTTGGTGCGGACAACCAGTTTTTCTAACTCACAATGATAATGACAAAGTAGAGATTATACAAGCTGGGGCCAGGCACACTATCGATATTAGTTTTTTCTCTACAGCTAATAATGAGGTCATTATTAATTAACTCGGCAGTAGTAATATTGGAACAGTGAATTTAGGCGGCACAAGTAGCGAACTGCAACTACTCAAGGAGGGATATATTAATAGTGTAAACGTCACTCAGAGTGGAGAAGAGACTCATCTCTACACTCACCAAATAGGTAACCTTAATGGGCTCAGTCCAACCCAGAGTAGAAGACAAAATACTGTCAAATTCTCTCCAGTTGTTAACAATAAATTTATACACATGATCCAAACTGGGGTTAGTAGCAGTGCCGACATACTACAAATAGGTGGTGACAATAGCACGAACTAGCAGCAATAATTTAGCCCTTTCAAGGTTGTCTCGATAGATGTGTTGACCGGTGAGCTGACGTGATCATCAGGGCGCAAACTCGACTTTATTCCTAACTTTGCCAAACTAAATTCTCATAGCCACATACCAATTCATCGACAAAAATTAAAGTAGCCTTTGATTGAGCTGACGCTATAAATCAAATGGCTAACAACCCAACCTATGGCTTTAAACCATATCATCGTGTAGTAGAGTGATATTTTTTATGTATTAGCCTCCACTTAAGATTTCCAATCATTATTGACCGCACATATTTTTTCGTAGAAACACGGAAAGTACTATGCCTTTATATGGATGTTAAAGGCAGAGTATATGCTTACCACCCAAAGTCCAAATTGGTAAAGGAGTTATCCAATGAAGACCTATTCGCTTATAGCCACGGCCTTATCCCTTATGATCAGCGGGATTTCCTATGCGGAAAATACTGTCATCCAGAACCAGATGGGTACAGATAATAACGCGACAGCAGATCAAAGTGATCCGACCGTATTTGATAACCTTATTGTGCAAACACAAATTGGTGATAACAACGACGCTGATGCCAGTCAAACTAATGGCAATGTCAGCGGCGCCATTTATCAAACACAGCAGGGGGATAATAATAGTGTCACCTCGACACAAGATGCCACAACCAGCACTACGGCATCAGCACTCCAGGTCGGGGATAACAATATCGTTTTAACCAGTCAGGAAACCGCTTCAAACGGTAACAGTGAAATCCTCCAGAATGGTGACACTAACTTTGCCAGCTCTGAACAAACCTCCTCAGATTCTGATTCTATTTCAATCAGCCAGTATGGCGATCAAAACCTGGCTACTAGTACTCAGGACACGAGTTCCAGCAATGTTGTAGTCATTACCCAATCCGGTGACTTAAATATTTCAACTACATTGCAAAACACAGCAAGCTCTGGTAACAGCGCTACCACAATTCAATTCGGGCAACAAAATGCTGCTGGGATATCTCACCTTAACTCCTTTACCAATTCGGACTTGATAAGTCAGGTTGGTGATTTCAACAATGCCTCAATTAACAGAAACACCTCAAGTTCCGATAGTGCTATCGTAGTACAGTCCGGAGACTCCAATTTTGCCAGTGCTACTAGTTTTGATACTGCAGACAATACATTATCCATCTACCAATATGGGGATAATCAATCAGCGGTTGCCACACAAAGTAGTGCTTTTGAAAGTAACATTTATATTAGCCAAAGTGATGACAATAATATGGCTTTGGCAACACAATCAGGAGCCAGTGACAACATTGAAATTTATCAGTCAGGCTCATCCAATATGGCTACAGCCTTACAGGCGTCGACTGACAATAGCTCCAATATTATTTCCCAGGACGGTACACAAAACGATGCTACTGTCACACAAAGTGGTTCATCGGATACATCCTCTGTTGAACAAATTGGAAATATGAATATGGTTTCAGCCAGCCAAACAGCCTTTAGTGGCTCCCTAGATATCATTCAAGATGGTGACGAGAACGATATTATTTCCACTCAAGATGGCGATATGGAAACTGCGTCAGTCCTACAGGCAGGCGATTTAAATACTGTTGAGCTAGCCCAGAGTGGTATGCAAAATAACGCCACCCTATCACAGGATGGCAGCAGTAATTTTCTTTCTGTTACTCAAACCGGCTTTAATGACACAATTAGTGTTACCCAACTAGGTGACGGGAATAGTGCGACCTTTATCCAATAGTTTCCTCCCAATGGATAAAGGCTACACCAAGCCTTTTCAAGTACCCTTATGTTTTTATGTAAGGAGCTACTTCAAATAACTTCCAGAAGTGCCTTCATTAGAGATTTTGCAGTTAAGGAGTATTTATGAAAATCTCAAGTTTAGCGCTAACTCACCTTGCATTAGCTATTAGCTGTACTGCAGTTGCTGACAATAATTTTGTAATCCAGGATCAGATTGGAATTGGCAATACTGCCACAGCCAATAATGCTCAAACAGATGTTAACAACAGCACAATTATTCAAACCCAAATCGGTTTCAATAATAGTGCAGACGCCTTACAAATTGACGGTACATTCCTTAGTACTATTATTCAACTCCAAATTGGGGATGCCAATGATAGTGAAACGGCCCAGGAGAATACGACCAGCAGCGAGATAAATTCTCGACAGCTAGGGGCCAGTAACAGCGTTAATGCCGGTCAAGGGACTGTTACCGACAGCATACTCGCCGTTAACCAGTTTGGCACATCGAACACTGCCAATTCACAGCAGGTGGTAGCTGACGCAATTTTTTCACTGGCTACACAGGTAGGTATGCAGAACTCTGCTGAGATCTACCAGGAAAACCTAAATTCAGGATCTGGTACTTTACAGCAATTCGGAAGCTTAAATACTGGGAATATACTCCAGCTTGCTAGTGGTAACCCCAACGCAGCCCTACTGCAAATAGGTCTTCAAAATACGGCCAGGGTTGACCAACTGAGTGTCACCGATTCTTTTACCTTCATTAGCCAGATTGGAGAAAATAATGATGCTCAAATCAATCAAATAGATGCCGCAGCAGATAACGCCCTGATAGTTCAGGCTGGCGCAGAAAACTCAGCAGAAGCGACACAAGATATCAGCAATTTTAATACTGTTTTTATCGCTCAGGTCGGCACACTGAATACAGCCACAACCAACCAGAATATTTCAGAGAATGGTACTTTAATTGTAACCCAGGCGGGTTCGGCAAATAGTGTCGAAGCAGATCAGAATACCGATCTTAGCAGCGCAATTATTATTCAAGCCGGAGACCAAAACTCAACAGCTACAGATCAGGTGGGGGCTGATGTAAATCTGACAGTTACCCAGTTCGGCTCTAGCAATTCAGTCACTCTCCAGCAGGACGGCGCTCTCCTTGATGCGACAACAGCACAATTTGGCACAACCAATGAAGCCGTAATTGCTCAGAGTGGTTTAGGTAACACACTAACATTGTTACAAATCGGCGATGGGCACTATAAGGAAATATCACAAACCGGAGTAGACCAGTCATCCTTTACTGTTCAAATAGGCAGCTCAAACTTTGTCAGTGTTATGCAATAGTTTTAACACTGAGAGGCTTCAAACAGGGGCAGTATTAACTCTGGTACTAATAAAAAAGTGACCTGGCTGCGGGGGAGAACCAGGTCACTGAAACGGTTTGGGTGGGGGCTATTCAGCCCCCTGGTTTTTAATCTTGGTAATCGATGGTCATATCAAAGTTGCCCTCAACACACTTGGCATAGTCGCCCTCATTCAGTGCTGAGTAGGCAGTCTGGTAATTCACCAACTGACATGCGTAGCTCTCATTATTTGGGGTATCCGCAGACCACCCCCAATCTTTATCCCAGTAAATATCCAGGGATGCTGCACCACCAGTCTGGAACTGCCCCATATTGGCACAACCGAGTTCTTCATCTGCCGGAATTTCTACACCGAAGTATTCCGCCGTACTCTGGTAGTACTCGATACGATACTGTGAGCGGTAGTCTTCAGTACCAGAACTGCATTCTATCGCCCCATTAATAATATTGGTGGTAACGCCGAATCCAGAAGTCAGGTTATTGGCCAGATCCACACTGTTCGGTTCCCAGGTGCCATCGATTACATGCAATATGCTTGGCTTGGGTGGCTGTGGATAGACGAAGAAGAAGATGGAGCTTGCCAGGTTCAACCAGGTATCCGCTACCAACTCCGGTGCTTCCAGCAGGGTGTAAATATCACCGTACATCGCCTGGGAGAAGGGTCCGTAGTTATAGTTCCAGCTCAGCTGTTTAGCGCCGCGGCCGAAGTAACTCTTGTAACCACCATCACTATTGATCGCACAGGGCCATGCTTCAGCTGCCCAGCTGCTGCTGGCATCACAGGCGCCGTAGCCACCGGAAGTATCTTCTGTCCAGCCAATTTCCCGCAACCAATACAGGCCCTGGCGCCATTCCGGCACTTCCCAGCCTGTTGCGTGGGCACCGGTTTCCTGGGCGTAGTGTGCAAACATGACAGCCATCGACTTGCGACAGATCGCCTCGGCATCACGGCCATCGGTATAGTCACCACAGAAAGCTGGGAACTTGGCTACGGCTCGGAGGAAATTGGTGTAGGTGTACTCTTCCGCTCTGAGGGCGAAAAGGTAATCCCAGTCTTCTTCAGACAGGATACTCTCAACGCGGAGGACATTTTCAGGGTTTGCACTGCGGCCAGGTTGTACTGCCTCAACCACGGCGTTGTCCCGGGTTTCGACTGTATCCTTTACTTCCTGAAGCAGGGAATCGCTACTGGTAATAGACTCTTCCGCAGCTTCCAGTTCGCTGATGCCCATCACATAGCCATCGGCTGCGGCACAGCCATCCTGGCTAATGGAGACCTCGTCCACATCACTGGCTTGAGTGGAGTCAGAGGCCGTCAGCTGGAAGGTGTAGGTTACATCGCTATATACCTCAGACAGGGTCACTGAGGTAGCGCTGCCGGTATAGTTGGTCATCTTTACAACAGGGCCACTGGTTTGGCTCCAAATGTAAGAGATATCGCTGCCGCCGGTACTGCCTGAGCCATCCAGATTAACCGTTCCACTACAGCCTACATTGATACTTGAGGCCGAGATATTTGCGGTTACTGAGCTTTCAGAACCATCGGTATTATCATCATCGTCGTCTTCATCGGTATCGTCCACCGCGAGGTTTTGCACGGTTATCTGTGCTTCTTCAGTAGTGTCACCATCACTGACGATTAGGCTAAAGACATAGCTCACATCAAAAGTGCTTGATGGTAGGGTAACAGTGGTGGATGCGCTGGTCGCAGAAGCAATATCTGCTTCAGGAGAGGCCGGGGATAATTGGGCCCAGCTGTAAGATAAGTTGCCGTCGCCACCGGAGGAACTGGCATCAAGTGTTACAGTGCCACCACCGGTAATTTGTGTCTGCGACACTGAGGCACTGATCGTAATGGGAGTGCTGTCAGAATTATCGTTGCCATCGTCACTGTTGTCGTTATTGTCGTTATCACTGCCGCCATCATTGCCACCGGTGCCGGTGTCATCATCGGAGCCGCCATCACTGGAGCAACCATCCGCTTCCTTAAGAAGCCAAGGGGAACCCCAGGTATTTTCAGCCGTTAATGCATCGGTGGGGTGGTCGTCACCATTAGCCCACCACTGGGCAACAAATAAGTCGCCGTCGTAACAAACTTCTTCGCCTTTGCGATAGTTTTGACCGGAAATATAAGTATCGGAATCATCGGAACCACCAGTGCCACCACCGCTGCCGGAATCTGTATCATCATTGTTACCAGAATCCGTATCTCCGTTATTTCCGGTATCAGTATCATCATCAGAATCGGTGTTATCACCATCACCAGAATTGGAGTCATCGCCACCACTGGTATCGCACGCACCTGACTCCTCCAAAATCCAGGGGAGTCCCAGCGGTTTTCTGCTGTCAGGGCATCCGAGGGGATTTGAGAAGCTGTTGCCCACCATTGAGCTTTATATAAGTTTCCCCCGTAGCAAACCTGGCTGCCACCGGAATAACTCTGCCCCGCAACGTAGTCGTCGGCGGGTTGTGCCGCACTCAAACCTTGAGTGCCCAGCATCAGCGCCGATGCTATGGCTGTGCGAATAAAAATATGGCTCATAGAATCTCCAATTGTCGTTTTTAGGGTTCTATTTAAAGTTTTACGCGATGAGGCAAATACCAAACTGCCAGGTATTATTTGCAAAAATAGAGATCGAGAGCTTGTGTGAATAACGTATAACGGAAGGCATTAATAAATAGAGCAGACATTCTTGGCATAAATATTTATACACTGCCAGGATGCTCTAAATTGAAAGGAGCCCACTTCCCTTCCCCGTCTTTATTTACTCAACTGGGTGCAACTGCCCCTGCACCTTTAATAATTATCACAAACACTTACTTTATTTCTGTACGCTGTTCAAAGAGCCCCATACGTACTCAGCAGTTTCGATAAATAGCAAACGGAATGGTTCCAGATTTAAACAGAATATTTCGTGACCACATCGACACAGGTCACGTGCGCCAGTGAGCAAATGTCTAATTTCAAGATCAAAGTCACGTAAAAAGCGGAAATTATAGGTTTTTAAATCTACATAAAACCATAAAAGAGAAAAATTTTACCAATAACAATACAGGATCAAAATGTAAGGATAATTACCTAGCCAACAGACACCGATAGACAAGTTCATGGCGCTTTACATCGTCTAAGTGAGAAAAAGTTCCCAATCTAACCAGGAACTACCACTGATGAATGCAGTTTTTCACAATTCCTATATCTTTCGTCAGTGACTTTTCTCTCAAAATAAAAGTACTTCTGGCCCATAGTATTTCCCTCACTCCATGGCGACACTTTAGATCGGCAATATCAGCAGTAATAAGCCGTAACTGACAGTCACTTATCCTTTGGCTAGCACCCCGTGCCCCAAGCAGGAAAGAACTCAAATTAGTTCAACAAAGGGAGATCTTTGTGAAGCCTTACGCTATCCTTTTTTCATCCACAATTCTGTTGTTAGGTACTCTTAGCCACGCGGACACAAGTACTGCCACTGTAGAGCAATACGGCGATAGCAATCTGGCAACAGCCGAGCAAGCCGACTCAACCATTGAAAATAACTTAATAGAACAAAGGCAAACGGGTAGCTCCAACTCTGCCGAAGCGATGCAATCTGTGAATTCATCCTTGGGCTACATACTTCAAATGCAAACTGGAGACAGTAACAGCGCCATCGCCAGCCAAGAAGAAAGCACTTCAACCACGGTGCAAATTGTGCAATTGGGTGATAATCAGACCGCACTCAGTACCCAGATACTTACCACTACGACTAATGGGGAAATCTATCAGGAGGGGCTATTGAATAACGGTAGACTCTTCCAAAGTGACTCCATTGGCAATACAGGCTACTTGTTCCAATCTGGACAAAGTAATATGGGGTTTGTTCGCGCCACAAGTGGTGACTTCCACTCAGGCTCACTTCTCCAAACAGGAACCTTGAATGATGGTGCCCTAATTCAACTACGCGGTACCTTCTATACCTCTACCGTGACACAAAACGGAATAGGAAATGAGGCGACCAGCTTGCAGAACTTTGGCGAGTCCCTTATTAGTGAGCTCACCCAATTAGGTGATGGTAACAACGCCATTCTCTGGCAAATATTCAATGAAAACAGCTACGCCCAAACAAGTCAGATCGGATCAGACAATATCTCTTCCTCTCGACAAGAAGGTGAACTCATGAGCATCACCACCACACAGGAAGGTATGTTTAATGAGGCTGTTGCATTTCAGGAGGGTACTTCGAGTTTCGCCTTATCTCAACAAAATGGGCTGGATAATTTTATTGATATTTCACAGAGTGAAGTCAATGGAAATATCTCAGCCAGTCAAGTGGGCAATGGTAATATCGGGATGATATCCCAATAATAGAGATTAAGATTTTTAATCGAGAGTTTTGATTGTACTGGGCTTAGGGAGCCTCTGAATAACTCCGTGTTACCTCTGGCTTGCAGAGCGGTTCACAATCAAGGCGCGGCTTTGCAAGAATGTCTAGACCTTTCAAGAAGTCGCAACGCGGAGTGTGAATCGCTCTGCAAGCCCCGAAGGGCGGGCCTTGAAGGCCACAGCTGCTGCGTTGCAGCTCTTACAAAGGACTAGAGCCATTCGCGGCGAGCTGCGCCTAACATCTGCAGCCTTCAAGACTCGCAGAGGCATTACGGAGTTATTCAGAGGCTCCTTAGGAACCGTCCAATCGATAATTGCCCGTTAGCAACTGGCCAGCGGGCAATTGTTAAACTCTTGCTTAAGATGAAAACACCCTAAGACGTCCCTCACGCTTCTCCTCGCTAAAGTCACAGCTGGTCAATCTAAACATCAACACATACTCGGAAAGGCAGCGAGTATCGTGAATATCCCCTGGTAAGAACGCACTACAGTCACCGGGCTTCATTTGATAACAGCCCCGGCTCACCAGTTGTTCACCATCGTCTTGATTGAGCAAACCATAGGTAGACATCTCCACTTCACCATGTTGCACTGCGTAAAATACCCAGCCATTGCCATGATTATGTGGTGGGCGATAGAGCCCACGCGGCTCCACATGAGCCAGTAAGATAAAACCCTTATCTTCATCCCGGTATAACTCTACACTGGGTTCTTGGCGACTATGTAGATCAGCCAACCATGCTTCATCAGAATTTGATACCGCCAATTTTCCCAGGGCTTCTCGACATCTCACAATTGATGAAGTATCAAGTCCCTGCCAATTCGCTTTAAGTGCTTCAACACACTGTCTCAAAGAATTCGTCACTGATTGGTCCTCCTAAAGCTCTCTCGATATCTTGTTGAAAATTACTGCGAATCCACAAATTCAAGATACAACTTGAAGCCAGCTTTAAGTCAACTAGATCTGTGCCTGAATTTTTAGCTATTGAGGTAGTGGCTGAAGTGTAAAAGCGTTGAACTGGAAAATAGGAATAAATCAGGAAATAACGATGGGTAATAACAGCTCCAGCAGTTATTAATACCCGCGAGTGCTCACTAAAACGAAGCACTCGCTAATGGGTTTACTTTATAGCTCTGGAGGTAATCTTTAATTTTGCGCTTTGGAAGCAAGCTTGCTGGCAAGAATAGACACCACCTGTATTGTTAATGCGGTTAACAAGAACACTGATGCCAGGCGATAAACGGCATTGAGACCATCCGCTATCTGTGACGGGCTCATGTCTTGCAGGGGCTGGCTGGGTACAAGCCCTACAAAAATCACACTCATCACTGAAGCTCCGGTCAATAAACCCAAACCTCGTGAAAGGCTGAGAAACCCGGAAATACGCCCACGAACTTCGGCCCGGGCGCTATTCATGGTCATAGTATTAACTGTCGAAAGGTAGGTTCCGTAACCCATTGCCATAGTGACGGAAAAAACCAGATAGCCTACCAAGCCCTGCTCCACCCTGAGCAGCCCCATTCCCAAGGCTCCACAAAGCAAAATTAATAGACCCAGTAATACGATACCTCGACTATTGAATCGATCCACGGCTCGACCGGCAAGATTTGAACAAGCAGCCACCATAAATGATCCGGTTGTCATCACCAGCCCTGCGATAAAAAGGTCCAGATCCAGTGCCAGAGTCAAATAAAAAGGCCCTACAATCAGGCTGCTCATTACCGATGAAGCCACCAAAAAGTTTCCAGCCACATTCGCCAGGAATGTCTGCTTTCCAGAAGATTCCGTAAATCCTTCACGCAGGGGTTGTACTTTCTGCCTGACATAAAATAACCCCACACCAAATATCACCGATAGAGCGATAGCAATTCCATTAACTGCGGAATATCCCTCTCCCAATGGCTTAATCGCCAGGGTATAAAAAACAATGCTAAAGAACAGGAATGCTGCGGCCAGGTAGCGTTTGAGTCGACTTCTGCCATCAACAACTTCGCCGACTATGTTTTCCGGTAGAGTTCGATATGCCAGAAAAAACACCCCCAATCCCACCGGCACTACCAACCAAAAGATAGCCTGCCAATTCAGGTTTTCGACAATCAAGCCGCCCACAATAGGACCCATACCAGTCCCAACCGCAGACAGGCTGCCCAGTAATCCAATTATCTTTCCCGTTTCACTTTTATCGAAAACGTCGCTGGCAATAGCCATAGACACAGCCACGAACATCGCCGCACCGACCCCTTGTATTGCGCGGAAAAAAACCAGAGTCCAAACATTAAAAGACAGCGCGCAAAGTAATGTCGATAAGGTGAATATCAATCCACCGCTTAGGAACAATTTTCTGCGACCCAGCTTGTCACTGAGGCTTCCTGCAATAGGCAGGGTCGCAGTCATACACATCATGTAAGCCACGGTAATCCATTGAGTATTACTGAAGGAAGCCCCTAAGCTTTCGATTAATACAGGCAGCGCCATATTAATTGCGCTGACTCCCAAGGCTGCGAGTAAGGTCGCCAAACACAAGGTGACCAGGACTCCCCTTTTGGAAACCTGAGCAGCCTCTTGGGAAATTGGGTTTTCGGAATAACTTTTCGCGGTGTGCATAAGCTGAACTTTGACTTGCCAGTAATGACGCGTGAAACTAGCATACAACTTCAAGTGAGCTTGAGGTCAATAAGCGATGAATAACAGGGAAGAACTGGATATACGCGAAGTCTCCAAACTGTCGGGACTCCCCTCTTCCACACTTCGGTATTATGAGGAAAAAGGCCTGATAAAGTCATGTGGTCGTCGGGGGATTACCCGGATTTTTAAAGCCACAGTGATAGAACAGTTGTCCCTTATCTCCCTTGGCCGCTACGCCGGTTTTTCCCTGGATGAAATTGGCGAGATGTTTTCCTCTAATGGCAACCCCGCTATCGACAGGGAGCAGCTTCTCGCCAGGGCCGACGATCTGGAAAAGAATATCCGCCGACTCGAAGCTATGCGCGATGGGCTACGCCATGTGGCCAACTGTCCCGAGGTCAATCAGCTGGAGTGCCCCAACTTCCAAAACCTGATTAGGAAAGCTACCAAGTTACAGCATAAGGAAGACAGGAAACAGAAGCGACGCTGACAGAATAGCAGCGAATAAAGTCAGGAGACACTAAACTCTGTCATCATTCCCGAGTCCTCATGTTCCAAAACATGGCAGTGCACCATATAGGGCATATCCGGCATCGCCGGCAGCGGGAAACGAACAAATATTTCCGCTTTGCCGCCATCGGATATGGGCATCGTATCTTTCCAGCCGCGCATATAGAGTGGCGGTTCTGCATTATTGTATTTCGTGACTCGAAACTGGCAGCCGTGGATATGTACCGGGTGTAGCATTCGGTCCTGTCCCTCTGAGATCTCCCAGCGCAGATCCTTATTCCTCGCAACCTTAAACCCGGGCTCGGTAAATGCAAAGGAAACCCCATTAATCGCATTCGCAGTTAGCTGCTCTTTTAACGGCAATGCCGGCCCCTCAGTAATTAGCTTCAATACCTTGGCCACCACATCGGGGTTGGTCGTACCGGCGGCAACCATCTGCGGTAGCCCCGTTGCAGCAATCACTGCTTGCGCCTGCTTCTGTCGGTTCATTTGCATCACCAGCTTCTGACTGATTGGTGGCAGGTTTTGGGGGATCTGCGGCAGGGATACCAGGCTCTCCGGCAACTGTCCTTTTCCCTCAGATGTTCCAGGCACCACACTGAGAAAACTGTGAGCCTGATCAAATGGCGGCAGGCGCATTATTGGCTGGGGCACTGGCAGTGCTTGGAAGTCGAAAGGCTTGCCATCGCGGGTGTCGATCATTACTTCGTAGCGCTCTCCCGCAGCAATAGGCAGTACATCCACTTTCACTGGTTCCGAGAGAAAACCGCCATCGCTGGCGATCACGTAGAGTGGTCGCTTGTCACTGGTGGCAAGCCGATAGTTGCGCCCGTTGGAGCCATCCAAAATACGAAAGCGCACCCAGCCTTTAGGTGGCCTGACCACCGGATTAATAACGCCATTAACCAGAAGTCGATCCCCACAATAGCCCGCCGCAACCGTCACTTCGTTAAAGCGATGGAAGAACTGACCATCATCGGTAAAGCGGCGATCCTGAATCACTAACGGAATGTCATCCACACCCCACCGCGAAGGTATCGGCAGTGCATCGCCTTCTTCATCGTCGATAATAATCAATCCCGCCAAGCCTTTGAGTACCAACTCGGCGGTTGTCGGGTAGAGGTGGGGATGAAACCACAGGGTGGCGGCGGGCTGGATTATGTTCCAATCTACGGTCCAGGTTTCTCCAGGCTTCAATGGCATATAGGGGCCACCATCGGCATTGCCGGGTACGATTAGTCCATGCCAATGCGCAGTTACATTTTGCGGCAGATGATTGACCACGCTGACGGTTACTTTCTCGCCCTTGCGCACCCGTATCGCCGGACCTAAAAACGGACCATTGAACCCATATGTACGTGTAGTCACCCCCGGTAGGAAAGACTGCTTGCCCGGGCGCGCTGCCAATTTAATCCGGCCTTGCCCATCTGCACGCAACTCCGGGGGAATCGGTAAAGCCTGACGGCGCCCCTTCTGTGCCTGGGCAGCTTTGGAAGTCGACACCCCTGTTAGCAAGGCTGCCCCCAATGCGCCAGTGGCAAAACAAAATTCCCGTCGCGACAATTGAGCCATGGGTCCACCTCCCTATGCGCCATAGCTCCAAGTGTCTAAGGCACTGGTCATTTTTATCCCCAGAAATCTTAGACGGCTTATTCCCATAGCCCAGTAGTATATTGCGACAACTGTGCACTCAATACAGAGTGGTACCCTGGTGCACAACTCCGTGATCCACAGCTCTTGTGTTCTAAGCGAACTCGGTTAACCTTGCCCACGAAAAGTTAGTAGCGAAAATAAGAAGAGTAATCCCTATGCCGTTTCTTATTCTATCCATCCTTATTCAGGCAGCTTTTGTAATTCACGTGCTCAAAACCGGGCGCAACACCACTTGGATTTGGGTTCTGGTGATGCTGCCCATGGCCGGAGTTATTGCTTACCTGGTCCTGGAAATCCTGCCGGAATTAAACCAGTCACGCAGTGCCAAAAATGCGCGCAGGACGGTGCGGGAAGCTCTAAATCCCAATCGGGATATCCATCAGGCTACACAAGAATTGTCCCGTTCCAATAATGTGGAAAACTCTATGCGCATGGCTGATGAATGCGTGAAACGCGGCCTTTATCACGAGGCAAAAACTCTCTATGAAAAGTGCCTCCAGGGGGTTCATCAAGATGACCCTGAGCTGATGTTTGGGTTGGCACGCTGTCAGTTTGCTCTCAATCTGTTTGAACCGACTAAAGAGACACTGGACCAATTAATCGAAAAGAACCCCGATTTTAAAAATCAGGATGCTCACTTACTTTACGCTCGTACACTAGCGGCATTGCAGCAAGTAAAAGAGGCCTACCACGAGTATGAAACGCTGTACCAATACTACAGCGGACCAGAAGCGACTTTTTACTTTGCCTTATTCTTGAAAGATCAATCCCAGGTGGAAAAGGCCAATGTCTTGTTTAATGAAATCCTTGATAAATCCAAAACACTGGGCAAGCACTACAAAGCGACCCATAAGCAGCTGTTAAAGCAGGCAAAACTGGAAGTATCCTGAACCAATCACAACATTCGGCTCAATGGAAAAAAAGGCTCCCAATATGATTTTGGCGGTAGATGTAGATTACCGGGACCCCGGAGCAATGGTAGCCGGGGTCGGCTTTGAGAATTGGTCAGCTCCTGAGCCCGAGCAACTCTATCTCAGTAAAATAGAGAGTACCTTGGCCTATGAGCCCGGTGCTTTCTACAAGCGAGAACTCCCCTGTATCCTCACCCTAATCGAAGAGCACGGGATAGAGACGGAACTGATTGTTATCGATGGTTATGTATTTCTCGGAGGGGAACAAAAACCGGGTCTGGGTGCCCACCTCTACTCTGCTCTCCAGCAGGAAGTTCCCATCATCGGTGTCGCCAAGAAACCGTTTAAGGACACGCCTTCAGAGGCGGAGCTGCTGCGGGGAAAAAGTGTAAAACCGCTGTATATCAGCAGCCTCGGTCTCCCTTTGCCAGAAGCCAAAAACTTGGTGAAAAAGATGCATGGAGACCACCGTATCCCCACTTTATTGAAACGCGTGGACCGCGAGTGTCGAAAGTCCCCACGATAATTCCCGAGAGAATGAAAGGCAGTTATCGCCGCCATTTCCCAGTCACATCCCTGGGACTTTCTTCCTACATTTTCAATACTTATTTCTCATATCCTACCCCTTCGATGCCAGCAATAATTTTTCTATTCGGCGGGAAATAGCTACTGAAAGTAAAAACTACCTGGCATCCGTTTATCCCATAGGGATAATTTGGCGCTTAGATAGACGGCTAGAAGTAGCTAAGATCCCATACTGATGTATTCGGCTCGTAGTTTTTGATGTCCACTTGTGAAGCGCGAGTGGACGATATTCATTAGCAGCCCCGAATGGGCTCCTTGGAAGTTTTGTAGTAAAGGAGTTACTCATGAAGTTATGCGCCAGTATTGCGACACTCGCACTGGTTGCCTTTAGCGGCAATGCGCTGGGCACCAACTCTACTGACTTGGAACAAATCGGTTCAGGTAACTCAGCAAATTCCGATCAAACTGAAGCAGGTTTCGGCAATACTATTATCAAACGCCAAATAGGTGATACTAATACCGCTACCGCCACTCAAAGTAGCGGTGTTATTAACAGTAGTATTCAGAGTTCCCAAATCGGCAGTCAAAATGAGACCACGATATCTCAATCCGGTGGAACTTCTCTAAGTGCAACCAATACACAAATCGGATCGCAAAATACTTCCGAGATCACCCAAGATCTCTCTCTCGACAGCCAGGTATCTATTCTGCAACTCGGTACCTCCAACGCTTCCACTATCGAACAGCGCTTTGGCAGCGGTAATACCATTACCAATATCCAGGATGGAGACAGTCACTTTTTTATTGGTCGCCAGGAAGCCAGTGCTAACGGCAGCATTTTTGTATTCCAGGACGGCGAAAGGCAAAGTGCCGTGGTAGAGGAAACCGCAGGCAATATAGGCAGTTCCGTTTTAATCTTCCAGTTTGATCGGGACGACTTCGCCACCGCCAGCCTGGTTGCCACAATCGATGGCACCTTGGACATATTGCAGGATGGCAGCGATATCTATGGCGGGCTCGCACAATTTGCCAGTGTCAGCAGCAGTATGACCTTACGGCAAACAAACAATCGCCACTTCGCGTTTGCAACCCAAGTAGACAGTCTGTTCAATGACCTTCTGATTATCCAAAGGCTCGGCGATGCCAATATCACCTCGATTACCCAAACCGGTGCCTTTAATACCCTTGAGTTGCGCCAAAATGGTGGGGGCAACAACGCGGCTTTAGAACAATCCGCACTGAGTAGCAGTATCGACATACGCCAGACCGGTACCACCAACCAGATTACGGGTTCCCAGCTGGGTGCCGAATTCAACTCCATGAACAGTGAACAGTTCCTGATTGATAATGTGGTTGTTATTAATCAAGGCGGCTTCCTGATCAGCGCGACCAATGAACAAACCGGGTTGCAGAATGTTGCCAATATCGAGCAGGCTGGAACAGAAGTAGATATATTCACCCGTCAATTGGGTTTTGATAATCGAGCAACGTTTGAACAGGCTGGTGAGTCTCTTTCAATAAGCTCCCGCCAGTTTGGCGATAGTAATAACATCACCATCACCCAGAGCGGTGACTCCAACTCAGCCTTTAGCCTGCAAATTGGTAACAATCACACCAAGGAAATTACTCAGACAGGTTCTAATGGCCGCGCTTTTAACTTCCAGATCGGCGGCGAGAGTAATACTGGCGTAATCTTCCAATAATTCCAGCCAAAATTCAGAAGCCCCCGGTAATACACTGCGGGGCTTTCGATTGCGATCGCTACAGGAAAAAGAAGAAGGGAAAAGTCGTTGTGCAGCCCCGCGAAAGCGGGGAACAACTAGGATGCACTCCGACAACTTCTCCATCGTCGGTTTATCCCCGAGTATTCAGGGAACACCTTGCGCAGAGCACAAAGGCCATGCCTTATCCGGTTTACCCCTGTACAAACAGGGAACAGTCGCGCAAAAGGAGCGCGATCATAGCACACCCTCATTACATCCCCGAGCCTTCGGGGAAACATTTTCAGAACTAATGTCCGTGCGCTATCGGCTACGGTCCAGCCCCGCCCAGCGGGGGAACAAACTCAGGTGTCGGCACAACCCAACCCCACACTCGGTTTACCCCCGCAGCAGCGGGGAACAGCCTCAGTTAAGATCGCCTTATTGCGCAATTACCGGTGCAACTCCGCTTATGCGGAGAACCTATTCGGAAAGGAGTGTATAACAGGATACCCTCCGGTTTAGCCCCGTATATACGGGGAACAGTATGAAGCTGGTTTGACCATCATCTCACCGGTCGATTTATCTCCGCTGATGCGGGGAACTCACTAAATCTGCCTATTTGCTATCCGCTAAAGTCTTAGTATCGTTGCAGATACTTTTGAATCCCAGCCCTCGCTCTCAAACACTTCCAGCTGTATAAAAACTCTATTTATCCCAATCAGATTCGGCGGATTAACATCAATCCACAACCAAATGCTTTGGCCGGCCCCATACCCGCAAAAATATTTTTTATAAATAATTCAGGTTCAGTAACCAAAAGCTCTCCCCGGTAATCCACAGAACTGAAACCAGCACCGCGCTGCTTTTTATGTAACAAATTCCAACGATACCCATTGCAGTGAAGCTTTGGTGGGTAAATATCAAATCCGAGGCGCGTTCCCCGGTGAATTAACCAGCTGCGGGCGGCAGTCTGGCTGACATCCTGTAACCGGGTTTCAATCTGCCCCTGGTCAAACTGCTCCGGCTTTTCCTGCACCAAGCTCTGCTTCAGCTGCCCTTTGCCACCTTCAACAGGTAAACCATGCAATTCGCACTGCTCCCGCAACCAATGGTATTGAGCATCCATCAGCACATCGTGCCGCTTGCCGCGCTTTTGCCCTTCAGTTTTACGAGCAATTGTAGGGTTCGCCCGCAGGCGGAAGGCCAGCCGATCGCCGGGGTTTAAGCGGGGCTCGAAGATTTTAGTCTCTACCAAAAATATCGGATTGTCCTGCGCAGGCCGGACTTTAGACAGCAGGTAATACACCGGTAGATTGCGTTTGCTAAGCAGCTGTTCCCGCGAAGATTCCTCACGAAATAAAAAGCGCTCATCACCCTCAAAAAGATCCCACAAGATTTGATGGATACCGTAGCTGTTCTCGCTGAGCAATCGGGCCAGCTGCTTCTGCACCGCTAGCGAGGGAGATAGTTGAACTCTGGATAAATACATAGCCGCTCCCTTATGACTGCCAGAGATTTTCAATACGCGGCTGGAACTGCCAGCGCTTGCGAGATAGGGGCTGATCGAGACGGCTGAGCCGCTGTACAGATCCTGCTGAAAACACTCCATCTTCCGCAGAGAAATCATCCAAGCTACCCTCCCAGTAGTAACGACAACTCTCTTCAGTGGGCAACCAGCGCTCCTGCCGGGCCCATTCCGGTTGGTAATCCAGCAACTCCGGGGATTCATAATGATCCAGGGCGCTGCGGAAATTATCCGCACCGATCACCCGTGCGGCAGTGGGGGCTGAAAGTGGAAATGCTTTTCGCCCTAGGTAGAGGTGATACTTTGGCCGGGCCAGGGCTTCACACAATTCCGCCAGAGTCCAGTTAGCCTCTTCACAGGATCTCAGGGCCACTATCGCCTGCGCATCCACCAGATACTCCCTGCGGGATAACAGGGTTCCCAGACGCGCTTTCCCTACAATCAGCTCATCCCGGCGCGTATGATAGCGGCGCTTGCCAGCGGAATCTGGGACCTGCACCGTGTGGAAATCCTTTAGCAAAGTGCCGACATTCAGCACCTTCACCGCCTGGCGATATTGCCGGGCCAGGCTCTGGTGTAAGTCCTCTCGCTCCCGGGGTATCCCCAGTGCCGCACCAAATAGTCCCGCGATAGCAGATTTACCCGGGTAGTGTGCGCTGTGGCGGGACTCTCCCACAGCTACTTCCCCCAGGAAGCCATGGCACCGTAAAGACGAAATACTAGGTATTCCATAGCGCCACCTATTCGCTGACAAAGGCTAAAAGTTCCTCGATATTACCTTCGCCAGTTACAGCATTGAGAACATAGCGGCTATCAGCACAATCCCCGTACACCTTATCGAAACTCTGCAATTGCTTTTGCAGTGCATCAATAGCGTCATGGGCGTAATCCTCGCTATAGCGATCAACCGGCTTCAGGTAGGCCGCAGAGAGAGAGCGCGGTTGCTGGTCACCGGCTTCGGCCACGACATAAGAGGCATAGGCACGGCTGGCATAGCTGTTTTGTTTACCGCTGGGAGAAACTTTAAGGATTGTCTCAGTCAGCGCAGCTACAGCTCGATCGGCCAGGGGTTTATCCCCGCCCAGGTTTTCAATGAGCAGCTCTTTGTTAATGCAGATATAGGAATAAAATAATCCCGCAGCAAAACCCGCCTCCCCCAAGTGAGCGGCACCGGCATCCTCGCTGCGATCATTCAGGTCATCTACCGCAGTAAAGTAATCATCTTCAATCACTACAGAGTGAGCCGAGAGCGCATGGGCTACCTGGCACGCAGCTTCAACGTTATAGGTAGGCTTGGAAGCGAGCATGCGGCCAAACAAGGCGATATCCACCGCCATATTTTCCTTGCGCAATAAATCCAACTCCGCCTTCTCCGGCTCACGCCCCTCTTCTGCCAAGGTTTTCAGTAGTGCAATGATCCCGTTTTGCTCGGCACTACTGAGGTGAACTAACTGCTCGATTTCCAAGTCAGCCAGAGGGTTATCTTTTTCCGGCTTTTTTAACTTACCGAATTGCTCGGCAATTTTCTGGGCCCACAATTTGGCCTTTTTTTCAGAGACGCCCAGCTCCAATAAAGTCTCATAGGCCAGTACCCCCTGACGCTTGGTTCTGGTACCAATGAGGCTATCCTTCTGCTCCGTTGCCAATACCTGCTGGAACAACTCTGACGTTCGCCAGTGACGCTTAAGGCTCTGGGAGGAAATTCGCAGGCGATCACAACCTCCCATCTTCGCTGTTTTTGGCCGCCCCAAATCATCCCGGTTCAGGTTCGCAGGGGGATAGGCGGTCAATACATGCAATTGAATAAAGCGGCTCATAAATCTCTCCTTGTTGCGACCGTCAGGCCATCACATTACTTCGATTCATTTCTCAGGTATCTGATCAACAGTCACTGTCAATCGGTCTGGCTTTGCTCTGTGCTTAGTGTTGTTATGGGAATAGCATTTAAAAATTCTTTAGGCCCCTAAGACCCCTTTAATTTGGAAACTTTTGAATTTTTCTCAATCTGGTAATACAGCGTAGTAATCAGTTGCCCAACGCACAGCCAGGCGTTCCTGTGGATGCCGTGCTGGAATCGTGCGCATCTCTCTTTGCCAGTGCAGCAAATCATTGGCAAGAGAAGCTATATTGGCCCTGCCATCCAGCAGGGCCAGGGCCCGTACTATGCGGCGATAAAACTCGGCCGTATCGCGACTTTTTTGTAACTGAAAAAAGCGCAGCTCACTTAAAGGGGGGCGCCCGCCCCTCTCCCGGGGCATAGCCAGGGATCGGGCAAAACTGACATCCATAGCCTCGCTGCTATCAATATCAATTGTTTTGCTCGTGTTATCAGCTTTTACGTGTGCAATTACTGTGGCTACCAGAGCCGCATCTTCGATACGAATTTGCTCATCTTTCTGCCAGCGCTCTGGCATATCCTTTAAAAAACGGATAAAGGCGGGAGTAGGCATTACATCCATGGGCTCTACCGCACGGCGCAAACGCGCTCGATCGGCCCTGCCAGCTTTGTCATTGAGCCAGCGGTGCCACTCGCGCAGTCGGCTCACATCTGTATCGCTAAGATATTGATATCCGGCCATCACAATTCCTCCTGTTGTTGCTCAACTTTGGCTGTATTATCCAGAGCATTTAAACTTGCCAGACTAGCGAGCTTATTTCTTAAAAAACGTCGCGCCCGAGTCACTCGCTGCAATTTCAGGTCTTCCGCAGAGCCCTCCATTGACCAATGATCAAACTGCGCCAAGGCCATTTTTTTCAATATGTGTGCCCAGGCAATAGCCACCGGTGCAGGTGTAAATTGGGATTTATTGCATTCGAGGGATAATTGCTTGAGCGAGTGATAAAACTGGCTTTCCGTCGCCTGCCAAAACGCCTGATCGACAAATGAAAAATCCCCTTTAGCCTCATTAGGGTTATTAAACCAGGCAGCCTTGACCCTAAAGCGCAGCTCTTTCAAAGTATCTTTTGCAGCCGTTAAAAGCTGCCCTGCCAGCTGAATAAATAGCGACTGATGCTCAGGGGAAATAGGCAGTACTGGCATTTCCTGTTCATACCAGCAACGCGCTTTCATATTGTCCATGTCATAGCCAAAACCCCATAGACGCACATCGACATTCGAATCCAGTTCTTCGAGAACTTCCGCATAATCCTCATGGAATAAGCGCACCGCCCGGCTCGCTTCATCGCCATTTGAATGGTCATTCCACATAAGCCCCAACCAATGCCGATAACCGAGACCACTCTGTTGACCTTTCAAACTCAAGGGTGGGGCTTTTTTCTTGGAATCACGTCGATAGGGCGTCAGGGGATGAATCCAGGGACCCTCGTAATTAATGCCATAATTCTTAGTGGTATATTCCCGAATTAATTGACTCGTCTGCTCTCCACAAAGATCGCAGTAACCCTTGCCTTCTCTTGGGCTATAGAGACGTATCCTGCGCGGCATACCCCAGTACATTTGCAGGGGATGGGTATCATTGGGAGACGTAGAGGAACCTTGTTTGTCAGAGAGGCGGGTGGGAGCGAGCCAGGGGAAGATACAACTATCAGAGCTTTCAGACCTCGCCCCAAACTCCTCTCGTGGCAAGATATTGAGCCACAATTTCTGCCAAAGGTTGGCATCTTCTGCCTCTGGCATTATCAATGTGGTCAAAGGGCCACCACCACGCAAACTGGTTCTATGCCCCACGCCTCCGGAGGGGGCGTTAATTTGCAACGTAAATAACGCACTAGCGGCACAGCTGGGACATACACCCTGCACCCTACCGCCCTTAATAAATAGATCCTGATTATCTCTACAGGTTTTACTGCCCGGCGCCTCAATCAGTAGGGCGGCAATCGACTTTGATTCCCCCACACTCAATTCCAAGTCCTGCATAAATGCAGGCCCGGACTCTTGAAATAATTCAAAATTGGGAGCGTAGCTTTGCAGCCGTGATTTTAGTGTTTCCTCAGTAGGCGCCTTTTTCCAGTAGACTCCCCAATCATCGACACTTTCAGGTGCAAAAGCTGTTTGCAACAGGCCAATTAAAAACTGGAACAGCGCCCCGCGAAAATCCGGTCGTACCGTGCAAATGTCTACGACAGGATTATCCACCTCGGCAATTTGCCAAGGAGCAATTCTTTCCTGCATACCGCATCGCCGGATAATTGGCAGCCAGGAATCTTCAACCAAATTCACCACGATCCTCCCTGATCTGGTCTCCACCCGTCTTTTGTTGTAGTAACGCCAACTGTCACCCCAGAGAGGAAACAACTCTAACCAATGCAGTGCAGGATTGTCATTTCAAATTCGTTTAACTTAACTATGCCACTACACGGGTACTAACCCCTTTACCATATTCCACTCTGAAGCTAGAAAACTGATCTGGCTCAAGTGCTGGGCATCTTTTCTATCATACAAACAGGAAACCATGGGTACAGACCCGGGCTGGGCGTTACACACCTGTTTGCGTATTGCCCCAGTCTGGGCAGGGGTATTTTGATGGATTTGGCCAATATGCGGCGCTAAGATTTTTATTCGTATTCAATAAAAGGAATAAGAATTAAAAGATTTACTTTGAACCCTAGCAAGCTCTCAAATGCTATTACGCATAAAAATTCCCAATGGTGGCTTTTTATTTTTGATGGTTCAGAGTGCCGTTTCCCCTTATACAAGGCTTTGATAGCAGTATTAATCCTGAGATTAGGCTTGACTATGGATCACATTTTCTGAAGATAAAGAAATAAAACTAAGATATAAACACTATCTTCTACACTAATTTTAAATCAGCATAATTATAACATATTAACATTAACTATAACTATTAACAAAGAGGCGCGTACCACTTATATTAACAATCTTTATCTAGCAAAAAATATCAGGAGATAATACCTAAGCACCTGCATCTAGCCAAATCAGATTAATATATACATCAATTCAGAGCACCCAGCATTGAACATCACCTTAACTTCTCTTGTAGCTTATTTTAAAAGCCCTACAAGCTCGATGCTGCTGTAGACGATTTGACAACTCGAAAGTATTGTTCATATCATATTTTTGGAAAATATCTAAACCGCGATCTAGCAAAACTTTCCAACCTGTATCTACAACGATACTCCTCTCAGACTGTAACCCAACACCTTCAAAAGAATAGTAAAACTTAACGCCTGCCGTACTTACCGTTTTTTGTATCTGGTTGAAATAATCACGTTGTTGATCTCCTTGAAATTCATCTTCCATGGTAACCAATCTGACCTCAACTTCATCCTCGTCGAGCTTATTCTTAACAATGGTTTCCATCAGTTCCATCAGATTCCTAGCTTGGGAAAGTAAGCGAATACATGGGTCAATAATGGTAATATATTTTGCCCTACTGATATAAGGACCTATCAGTTGATCGTAACTTACACCACGCTGATTCTCCATAAAGAGCAACTCCTGCTCTTTCAACTCTGACCGTAACGCAACCCCTACCGAACCAGTCGGCGTCACTTTTGAATCATTATCAGAGGTCGGTATATCTATATCTGGAGAGCGAATATCATCACCCTCAGCCACGCTTTTGTGAAAATAATTAGGGTATTCAATTTCTTCCAAAGTCACTACTTGATTTTCATTTCCCACCTTGTCGGCATAGGAAAAATTAACTGCTGCATAAGTGTTGTCAATTCTTAACAGCTGATCCTTAACTCTTTTTCGACCTTCCATCGCAAACGCCAGTACTTCTTCAATCTCTTTATCTGTGGCGCCGCCCTGCGGAAAAAGGATCTTCATCAAGCCTGAAAACGTTTTATTAATCGCATCTCTATCACGGGTAGAGATATCTGAGGATAAGGTAAAATGCTCTTTGTATTGATCTGAAAAATCCTGATTGCGAAGATGGCGAAGAATTTCAGCCAAGTAGTCCACCACAAAGCCATAACCGGCCGAGAACATCTCACCTCGAATAATATCTACTTCCCAACCAGGAATGTAACAGTGCAACCTATCCAAAAATGCAGAATCGTAGAACTTCTCAGGCAGCGCATCAAACAGATCACTGTGTTTGAGCATATAGGGCAGGCTGTGCTCGGTATTGCCAACAAACACCATCGAAGCATCAGCACCCAAGGTCTCAACACCACGGGAGAATGACTTGTTCGCCATGTAGTTCTTCATGATGTCGACTAGCGCTTTATCCACACGCTTTTGCTTACCGGCAAACTCATCAAAGGCGACAGTATCCCAATAACCCACCAGACCGATCTTTCCGGATGAGTTATTCACAAAAAGCTTAGGCACCGTGACCTCACCACCAGAGATTAAAATACCGTGAGGCGAGAATTCAGAATAGATATGGGACTTACCGGTGCCCTTAGGACCAAGCTCAATCAGGTTGTAGTTGCGCTCACAGAAAGGAATCAATCGCACCAGCTGGGTTAACTTACTCCTGTGGCCAAAATACTCAGGATTGAAGCCGATACTCTGCACCAAGACATCAATCCACTCCTCCAGAGTAAATTGCTTGCGCGCTTCTATGTAGCCCTCATAGTCGAAGTGTGACATTTGAATAGGCTTAATGCTATTCAATATCCAGGGGCTGGCATCCTTGTCTTCGATATGATCATACTCAAGACCTGCAATCACCCAGACACCACCAATCAATAACTTAGGGTGTTTTTTTACCGTACTAGCATCAATCAATACCTTTTTGATGCCAAGATTGGAGAACGCCATCTCATAGCAATCTTTCTTGTCATTCAGTTCAACGCTGACTTTATCAATGACCTTATGCCGGCCCTTCTCACGAATAGTAGAACGAATCAGCCCAGCTTCGTTACGATGAACATAATGCTTGGCCAGGATCTCCTTAACTGTTTGAATGCCACTTTCAATACTGTCTTCATCGCTGGTGGCACAATACTGGCCCAACAGGTACTCAAGTACATAAGAGGGAACGATGGCATTGCCCTTCACGGTTTTAACCAGGTCTTTACGCACTACAAGCCCAGCAAACACATCACAAATTTTGTTATTCAAATCAGTCATCACACCTCCTCGGAAACTCTATTTCCTTGATTGCGTAACATCCTGTTTTCGCCATGTTCAGTAGCCTTAAAAGTCGAAGTCACTGGTGAATGAGCGACGAATCTTATAAGGAAGTTGCTTATAGTCCTTATACTGATTGGTGCCTGAAACTGGCTCTTCCAGTTTCAGCAACACCTCCTGATTATTTGCCTCATCAGCATCCTGCGTTAAGACAAAGCGCAACTTCATTTCACGCTCACGGGGGTTCTCAGAGCTAAGATCCAACAACACCTCATGGCTATCAGAAATGAGCTTGCCGCCGTCAGTATAAAGGCCCACACGTAGCTTTCTGGGCTGAATCTTATCGGTCACCGCCTCGGTCTGATAAAGAGTGACGGACAGCTGCCCCGAGGTAATCACATTGGTTCCACCGCGTAGTACATCCACCTCAACAGCAGCAGTATCGCTCTGGCGCTTTTTGTTAATACTAATAACAGGGATCACCGTCTCTTGCAGTGTGGCTCCACCGTGCACAAAACGACTACCTGAACCACTCAGACGCAGGCGTTGAATGCCTTTAGGTATTACGGCTCCCACATCACCACTTAAATTCAGCTGTTCTGCACTAAAGCCCTTCAAGGCTTCACCGCCATTCAGTCCCTTGCCCAGTACAAAACGCCTGTCATTGTAGAGCACTTTACCTTTCACATCGTTAGCGAGGAAGTCGCTCTCTTCCAGGGGTTTGTTTTGATAGATAAAGCCGTGGTCAGCGGTAACCAAAATATTGCTAGCATTGGCATTGGCCAGCTTTTTGATCAACTTCATCAAGTCGTCAAAGGTTTTTTCGGCGGCCTCAAAAGCTTCACCCTCTGACTGCATTTTGTCGCCGGTATGGTCAATGCGGTTGTGGTAGATATACAGAACATCGTGGCCTTTCAGCAGCTCACGGTTCTCGGCAATGGTCCGCTCCAGCAGGTCTTTGGCCAGAACGGCGCCGGCCCGCTCACCCAGCAAGGCTTTGAGAACTTTATCTCGACCTTCACGCCCCTGCGTAGACTGAGCGCCCATGGAGACGGTCGCCGTCTTGTTCTCGGCAATCTGTAATGGCATTTCCGAAGACTGGGGAAGCAGGGAGGCCATACCCAATTGGGTGTAACTGGGCAGCGATGACAGTGCGTGCTCCAGCTTGGCCTGGTAGCGATCTTCCTGGCGAATACGGCTCACCATCTCGTGCCCAGCCTCATAGCGGAAGGCATCAGAGATGATCACGTAGATCTTCTTATCTTTATCCTGATAGGGCTTAACCCACTTGCGGTAGAACTGGGCCTGCGGGGCTACATCGGGCACTTGCCACGCAGCCATAGCGTCCACATGCTGTTGCCAAGCATTATTCAACGGCAGCAGGTAGCGGTTGGTGTATTGGTTTTCAATCTGCTCTGTCAGTGAGTTCAATAGGGTATTCTGGGCGGATACCTTCAGGGCATAAATATACTGCCGGTAAAGCTGATCCAGCTTGTACCAATGACTGGTATAGCCCTGCACAGCCTCGCTGCTATTAGCCATCGACAACTGAGCGGTATCCAGCAACGCCAAAAACTGACTAGCGACATCCACCGCACTGTAGAGGTGCTGGTACTTGCTATACCAGTGGCCCTGCCTGCGTTGACGGCAGTACAAGGCAATCTCACCTTGTGGGATAGTGCGCTTCTCTACCGCTGTCACCAGCTCATGGATTAATCGCTTATCAATCAGTTCAAAGTAATCCAGCTCGATCAGTTCTTTTAGATCTCGATGAGTCAGATCAGCCTCAAGGTTCAACAGCTCGGCACAATCTTCCGACAAGGCCTCAAAACTGGCCTCGTGGGTACGGCTATCCTTCCAGCGTTTGAAGAAGACCAGAGCATCGCTGCTGAGCTTGATCGGATCATTATTGAGTGGTGACTCAAGCCCCATTGAATAACAGGACTTAAACAATTCAATAGCAAAGTCCTTAATACTGGGGCTGTCAGTATGGTAGCCATAGTGACGCTCGACCTGCTGCCACAAGAAGCCATCCAAGCCACTCCGTTCTATCAGCTGATAGAGTGGAGTTTTTCCCTTATCGAAAAGCGACTTCTGCAATTCAGCGAGTAGCAACTCCAGTACATTGTCTATTCTGTCTTCGCCTTTCTTATTGGCTCCGGCGCAAACAGACAGCATCTTCATCCGCACCATCGGCAGAGAATCTTCTGGGGTGAGGAGCTTCTTCAACGCTTCTTTGCGTTTGGCGGCCTGAGTCGGTGCTCTGCCCGGTTCAAAGAAGGCACTGTGATTTTCAACCACCTCGGCGAACTCATTGGGTAATTCAAGCTCACTTAACCAAATAGCCACCTGATCGGTACGGAAAGTAGTAAAAGCCAGCTCTACATCCAGTAGCCAGTTTTGTAGCGGCTCCGGTTGCTTACCTTCTTTGTAAATCAGAAACTGCTGCTTAGGTGATTCCCGCAATACCCTGTGTTTTATGCCAAACTCATTATCGGCTATTTCCAACTTCTCAACATCAGTTAGCTCCAGTGCCTCAAATTCACTGCGCAGCTCTTGCTTACCGTCATACCAAAAGACAATGCGATGCTTGGCAAATAGCCGCGCTAATGCAGCATCAATACGTGAACTCATGCTGCCACCCATTCGCTAAATACACTTTCTACCGCAGAGACAAACTCCGACAAGGTTCCATCCTCTCCCCTAGCAAGATAACCAGACACAAAACCAGCCAAATCATCAGGTGAGAGATCTTCGTCTAAAAAGGGCTCTAAAGCCTTTTCTCTCAGAGCATTAAATTTAGGGATGCCCAGCCCTAACCGGGTAATCGTTTCGTTTGCTGCCCTATCTGACGGATTCGTAGGGTCTATCGAACCATTCGCCCCAAAAGAAAAGCGGCCTTCACAGTCAGGATTTAATGGCGATACAAACAGCTGATCATCATACCAATTGCCTTTCAAATCCCCACAATGACTCGGTGCGCCTTTCTTAATATTATTCAGGCAGGAACAAATCATATTCGAGAAATCAAGAGGATCTACATCATCAGACTCTTGTGGTTTGCAATGTTCAATATGGCTATCCGTTTCAACCAGGCGGCGCTCACAATAGCAACAGATACCACCTTGTTCCTTGATAAGCGCATCCTTTACCGCCTTCTTTTCGTTCCCGCTTAAATCCGAATAGGTGGGAATCCAATCATCATTCGCCAGCGCTTTCCAGTTGGTGAACAGCTTAGGTTCAACGCCTTTTTTGATAGCCCTCATTTGCCAATCAGCTCCTTGCGCTTGATTAACACACGAGCTTTTACTAATTCAGGGTCTTCACCAATTTCCTTAGCCAGCGCTTCAATTTTTTTACCGGCCTTCTCTAAATCACCTTGTGAAATCGCAGAAAAAACCGACAACAACTCCTCGTCAATTTTATCAGGGCGTGTCGTATTCAGCCCCATTAAATCTTCCAGTATACGATCGACATTTCTACCGTAAGATTCAGTGGGTTTAACAACGCTAATACCCTCAGGCGAGGACGACATCAGATAAATATTATCAGCAGACACATGGTTCAAGACATGCGGGGAATGGGTAGACAATAAGAATTGAATACCAGGGAATGTCTCACGCAAACGCGCAACCATCATGCGCTGCCACTTGGGGTGCAAGTGCAGATCCACCTCATCGATCATCACAATGCCATCCCCCAGCAGCGGGTCATCGCGATCCGGATTGGCTATTGCCAAGCGGCGAGCTAAATCACCCACCATAGCCATCAAACACTTTTCGCCATCAGAAAGCTGATCTACCGTCAGTACTTCACCGGACTTTTTTACCTCCATACGCAATGGATTACGCCGAACCCTTAAATCAGTAAAGTCTGGCATAAATTGGTTCAACGCCTCACGAACCGCATTCAATTGCGTATCGTCAGGCTGAAGGTTATCCGAGCGCTGCTCATTCTCCAGATCTTCACGTTCGCGAAACCACTCAAAAAAAGTGCGGAAGCTTGCGCCACTGGTTAGTGAATCATCAAAGGCCGATAACAAATCAAAGCTGTGGCGCTGGCGAATGCGTAGAGGGATATCCAATACGGCGCGATTAACTGGATAATACGCCAATAAAGACAAATTCCCTTGCTGCTCTTCCATATCCTGCTGCATTCGCTTAGCAAGCTCATTCAGCTGTTTAAAATCTGATTTTTCTGTATGACTTCGAGCACGCCTAGTTTTCACCTGGCTCCACATCACGTCATCACTATCCAGCTTTAGAGCTAAATCGACTTTAGAAAAATTTTCACCGTTACGAATATCCGCTTCAGTAATCGGCCTTCCAGACGAACCACTGTGTTTAATGCGATTAATTAACCAAGATAACATCACTGCCGAGGCATCCAGCAAGGTAGACTTACCACTGCCATTCATCCCCACAAACACATTGATATGTTCGTCCAACTCTATGGGCAGCTTTTTGATACCACGAAAGTTTTCTAAATCCAGCGTTGATATATACATGGTATCTCCTAACTTAAGCTGGTGACTTTTTTCAGCGCTTTACCAAATAGCGGATAGTTGTATTTAACGCCATCATCCAAATCGATTTCTGGCGGCTTACCAGCCAGCGGATACAGGGTTTCATGTTCGTAGTCGTTTATCTCATCCAGCACTTTATTGATCTTCTGGATGGCCTTAAGAGCCTGGGTCTTCTCTTTCTGACTGGCAGACGCACTGACCTGTATTTGTTCATGGCTTTCTTTGCGGGCCAGTAGCTTGGTACGGAATTCACGCAGGTAGTCATTCAACACCACACTCACCGTATCGGGGCGGTAGCGATGCATATAGATCAAGGCGTTGAAAGAGCCTTTCGGGCTGGAGAACATCCAATAGATGGGGCGTTTTTTATAACGCTTAACATGATCGGTGTAGAAGTCCTTCAGAAAGAACTTCTTGATATCTTTGCCGATAGCCTCTTCGATAAAAGCTAGGTTTTCGGCAAAGTGTTCCTCACCAAATGCAACTTTCAGGAATTGTTTAAAGCGCTCGGTGATATCATCTTCGAACCAGTCGCCATCAAAGTCGATTAAAGGAATGACATTGTCGTCATCTGGCATAAAAGAGGGGCTAGGGACGTGTTTCAGATAATTTTCTAGGGTGTCGCCTTGATTAGCAAGAACTAAACCTTCTTTATCGAGAGAGTATCGTCCCAATAAACAGCCAACAGAATATGAAAGGAACTCTATGATTGTATCAAAAAGAATCCTTCCATTTCTTTCTTCAGGGTTGATAGAGGAGTACCTATAATCAACATTACAGCTCAACGTAATGTCTTGTATAGGTACATCTGAAGTTAGCTCGTCCATCAAGCCATATGCATTGATGAATGCTTGGTTACTCTGCTCCTCAATGGACTTTAGTTCGGCTATTCTATCGGCATATATATTCCTTAGGCTCGAATAGACATCCTGCAAGCTACCATTACTATCCCGGCGAACCACTAACGGCGAAGCCTTAAAGTCCCAGGAAACCTCATATTCATCCCAGTCATCTTTGGCTATCACAACAGCTCGATCTGAAAGCCCCCCACAGAATACAATTTTTTATAATCGTTTATAACAGGAAGAACTTTCATGCTGCCAGGACCAAATCCCTTAGGAGCAACAACTCTCAATAATGGAACTACCACTTTTGAATGCAGGAAAGCCATTGTAAATGGGATGCTCTTATCATCCTCAGAGAAAAACATTGAATTTTTCTGATCAAAGACGAAGCCGCTATCTACATATCTAGTACTAAGTCTATTGGATATGTTGTTATATGCTATGCCCTTTCTAAAGTAGTACGACTGGTTGCGTACAGTAGAGCTCTTATGCTCTTTTATTTCAGCACCATCAAATTGCCAGTTAAGGATATACTCGTTATTGCCATACCACTTTCTATAGTCACTTCCCTTTACATAGGGAAACCACTTTATATCACCAGGAAAGTCCTCGCCGAGACAGTCGCGCTTAAAAAATATATCCTCACTAGAGACCTCAAACCATCTACGCATAAAGCGGTCGTTGTCACCAGTTTGAAGCCCAGTAAATGCCTCTGATATTTCCTTAAGCTGGAGACCATCACGAAATGCCGACAGAGAATGATCAGAGATAAAATATGCAAACACACTCCTGGGAAGCTCTGAGAAAAGCTTTGCAGAAACCCTGAACAAGCCGCGCCTAGCTAAAAATGCAGCCTCCTTTTCCTTCGAGTTGCCCTCCTTGGTTAAGTCAAAAAAATCACTTTTCTGATCAATTCTTCGCCCCTTACCCAAAGTGAAAGCGGCGACCTGAACAACCTCACCCTTAATTTCATCAAATGCATGCGCCCCCAAGTGCATCAAGCTTAGAATTTGAGATTCTTCTAATAATGATTCTCTAAACTCGGTATATTCATCACCAGACATCCAACTGTCCATTGTAACCATGGAAACAATGCCGCATTCGACAACAAGCTTAAAGCTGCGCTCAATAAACATGGCAAAGAAGTCAGCACATGTATCTGGATAGCAGCTAGCAACCCAGGCCTGAAGCTCCTTATTCATATTTTTCTTGCCCATATATGGAGGATTAGCAAGAACGACATTGTATTTTTTCTGCAGAAACTCGGCCTGATATAAAACCTTCAACACCGACTTATGGGTATCAGAGAGAAAAAGCTCCCCTGAAACATTTTTCCCCTCCAACGCCGCTAATGTACTAGATGGGGACTTAAAAGTTGGTCGAATCAAAGAGCCAAAATTATCTGCCCCCTCGAATTCCTTCAGTGTTTCTCTTAGATCTTGTGTAAACAGATCTTTACCGGCAAAATCGATGTAGCTATCTAACTCCTGCTCAGTAAAAGACACTTTCTCCAATCGACAAATGTTAGGTTCAACCGGACTTCTGAAGAAACGACGACGATTGTTACCCTCATCATTCGGACTACCTTTAACCGCCTTCATGGTTAGCGCAAAAGCTGCCAACTCAGCCGCACGCTCATCAATCTCGATGCCGTAAAGGTTGTTGGCTAGAATATTTCTGGGTATTTCTATGGCGTCATAGCCCGAATCCAGATAAATTGCATAAAGTAGGTCATAAGCATAGGTCAGCATATGACCGGAGCCGCACGCGGGGTCACAAACCTTAATCTCTTCCGGACTACTGATTTTGAGAAAGTCTTTCTCTTCTTCAACAGGCTTGATGTAGTAATCCATTTGCTCAATCACTTTCGAATTTGGATTATTCAACATCCACAAACGACCAATCGAATTCTCAACCAGATAACGCACAATCCAATGCGGCGTAAACAGCTGCGTCGCTGCGGGAATATTTTCGGGGGTGATTTTTTTGTTCTTCTTTAAGCCATCGAAGACTTCGTCTTTTTTCTCGGAAATATAAAACTGATACAACCAGCCAATCGACTCAACCGACTCACATGCCTCGGGCGTCATCGCCTCACGGGTATAGGCCAGGATGGAGTTCCCAGATAAGAGATCATCCGGCATTAGCAGCTCGGTGTAATCTTCAATACGCTCAAATAAATAAGGCATGATGCGGTGCAGATCGTTACAGACAGCCACAATCAATAAGCGAAATGCCTCTGACTGGCCATCACGACTGGCGATAGAACCACTGAGTAGGCCAAATACCTTCTCGCGGGTGGCTGCGTTGACGATACCATCATCAATATGCCCCGCTTTGGCTTCAGCTAGTATCTCTGGTTGAAACTGACCCGCCAATGGCGAGATCACCATAATGCGGTTGTATTGGTTCACATCCATAAAGCGCAGGGCGCAGAAGCGGTTAAACCAGATATAGGCCACCTGTTCAATCAACTGCTCTTCCGTTTGCTCTGCCAGCTTCTTTTCAAGTTCCGCTATAGCCTTGGGGTGTTCACGGCGGGCTTCGCTCTCTCTATCCATTACCAGCTTGAGCTTGCTTTCGACCTGCTCAATTAAGCTACGGCGAGCGTATTGGGCGAATTTTTTAAGTCTGGTTGTATCCATTATTTGCTCTCTTCAACTATACCGCTTAGACACGCCTAACTTCGACATTCTGGAAGAGCGTAAAATTTTTAATGCGATTTTATCGATCATAGCTGTATCTGCTTCCCATCGTTAATCGCTGCCAATAGCGCTTTTTTGTATTCTTCCAAGTACAGCTCAACATCCTGCTCACTGGCCAGCCAGGGCTTGTGGAAATCCACTTTGACGTTTCTGGCCGCTATGGCCTGTGGTGGCCAAGGAGTAACGGAGGGTTCTTCTACACCAAACGGATCAACTGTAGGCTCTTCGCCGTCATCACCAGCAGGTACTGGCTGCTTTGCCGTAGAGGGAGTTGCTTTGGCCAGTTCCGTTTTGGGCTGGAGTGTAGGCTGACTCCAGGTCATTAACTGCTGTACCAGTTTCGAGTAGTCCTGCTCTTCAAAATCGCTCACTTGAACTCTAAGCTTGTCGATCCGGTCCCGGTCATTGAGCTTGGCAATGGCACTGTCGAATCTGGATACCAGTTGGTTTTGCTTGTCTTGCTCCAACGCTTTGTATTCATTAAAGCCGGTGAGTTTGTCTTTTAACGATTCAATGCTGCCAATAGCGACTTCGCGCTCTTTGATCAACAAAACATTTAGAGCTCTATCTAGATTCTCGACATGGCCTTTAAGCTTTTGGATAGCAGCGCCTTTATAGATATCAGGACTGACTAAGGCATCGGCTATCTGCTGATGATCATCACCCTCTACATATTCCAGATTGTCCTTTTGCGCTGCCAATAGTTGCTTGGCCTCATCAAAGCTGACCTTTTGTGGGCCTCGCATAAACTTGAGAATGGGGTCTATGGTTTTCTCTTTGAAATCGAACCACTTGTCTTCATCGCTGGTCAGCTCTGACATAAACCAGGTATAGGGCTTGTCTTTAAGTCCTTCTAACTCAGCTAATATAGGAGACAGTGCGCGAACAAATGGATATTGCTCAGACTGAGCTAGGCACTTACCCAGAGTATTGGCCTGCGCGACAAAGCCTTCCTGTACCTCTTTGGCTAGGGCTTTCACTTCAGTAGCGTGGGCCACTTTGTCGAAGTAGTCATTGTAGAATTCTTTAACTTTACGGATCTGCGACTGGCTAAACTCCACTTGTGGGTCGAGTATCAAGCTGCCATGTGAGGCGGTATTCTTTAAGGCTCTGGCTAACTCGGCGTCATCCAACAGGTTGGTAGATTCACGTATCTCGACCTTGGCGCGACCACAGAGATGAGCTAATGTGCAAAGTACAGCTGCAAATGACCAGCCATAGGGCTTGCTCTCAAATTTCTCTAACAGTGATTTAACGGTAGTTCTGATACCGCCACGGTTATTGCTTTGAATAAAAGACAGCATTTCTTGCTGAGCTTCTGGTAGTTGGGTCTCATCACCAAACAGACCCTGCTCAGCTTGGGTGAGAATATCAGCGATGTTGTTTTCGCTATAGCTGTGATCCCGCAACATTTTTAGATTCGGGTAGGTGTGCTTGATCAGTTCACCAAAGGCTCTGATCATTTTGCCTTGGCCATCTTCACCACCTAGCTCAAGGTCGTGGCCTGCCACGTAATATTTTGCGGTGCCTATTAATTTACATATAAGGGTTCTTAAATTATCTAGCCGAACTGCATTGTAGCTACGCTTCTCGGCAATGATCCGTTTAATAGAGTCCTGCTGTGTGGTACGGGTAGCGTGTTCGGCATATTTTTCTGTTTGCTTGTAGAGAATCAGGTCCTTGACCAGGCGCTCGTTATCAGCCATGACGATTCTGACTTCGTGGGCATAAACGGTATCAGTTTTGTGTTTCTCTAGCTGATCAGACAGGTCGTGAAACGGCGAGATAACATTGATGGCTAACTCATGTTCGCGACCAGAGAGGTTGTCATCCAGTTTGCGACTGAAGTTATAGTCCTGATTGTTTTCATCCCAGCGAATTTTTCGGGTTTTGAGTACGCCATCGTAGATCAGCTTTTCCAGCTCGCTAGTGACAACACTGTTATCGACTTCGGTGTTTTTGATCTCTTGCTCGATGTCTTGCTCTTCGTCGGTGAGGTATTCGTAGAGCTCGCCGTTACGCTGAATGTAGGTTTCTTTCTCCAGCAGGTTTAAAGCTTCTTCGATCTCAAGCTTCAGCGAAGGAATATCCCGCTCAAAGCTGTCGTGCATCAACACACAGAGGTTGCGCACACTGGGTTTAAATTCCTTGACGTATTTCACCAAGAACAAGGCTTTCAGCAAGCGTACAGCGAACTGATTATCAAGGTGTTTCTCGGCCTTGATAATGGATTGCTGTATGGCTGTTTTCAGTGCGGTGCGGATGCCTTCAAACATCAGGTCGAAGGTGGCCAGCTCGCCAAGCTGATGGCCTTTAATCGCTATGGCGACCTGCTGGAATACGCCTAGCATGGAGCGCTCACCGACAGAACTGTGTTTACCTTCAAAGGCGCTATGAACGGACAGGTTCTGAATGGCCGACTGGAACAGAGTGAACTGGTAGGGAATAAATGGGTAACTCTGGATAAAGTGTTCCCTGTCCCGATAGTTTCTGTAAGTCTGGGAACCATCGGCAAAATCAAACAGGGTTTTAAAGTTATTCTCTTGGCTATGGAACAGCTCAGATAGATTGGGAACGAATTCTTCTTTTTTCTCCAGCAGGCGACGCTGAATCACTTCAGCGACATCCTGACTGGTGAGCTTCATGCGGTTTTTGAAACGGGCCTGAATTTTGGTGAAATCATTCTCGTTCTTCTGGCTGACTTCGCCCAGTACCGATGACATATCTTCCTGAGCCGTAACAATCACCCAGGCCTGACCTTTACATTTGGTAGCCAGGCTTTCAGCGACGGTTTGCAGGTTAGTCATCAACTTGGTGTTACCGGCGATGTATTGACCCACCTCATCAATAAAGAAGTTTAAGCGGAAACCTTCTTCCTGCTTTGAAATATAGGCTTGAACCTGCTCGGCAAAGTCTTCAATCGACAGGCGATAATCAGAACGGTATTTGTCCAGAATACCGCTTACCGCTTGCCCCGATACTTCGGTATAGGCTTTATCGACCGCATCGGCCATGCGCTTGGCACGGGCTCGGCCCTTCTCCCAAGTCATACCGCTAGTAGCTTCAAAAGCTTTTGAGAAAGCATCCAGCTGATCATCACCGGCTAACTCACGCTCGAACTGGGCGATGTAAGCCTGTTTGCCATAGTAGCCACAGTGCTCATCGAAGACTTTAACAAATACGGCAATCAAAGCATCCATTTCTGTTTTGCTGATGACATCGGCCTTTTGATCGATATTAAACAGGATGCTTTCAGAAGGGATGGCAACAGCACGCTTAAGATCACTGGCAAACATACCGCCTTCGTTGAGTGGGCGTTTCTCCAGGAATATTTCCAGCGGGGTAATGTCCTCGATGGGGCTGTTTTCTAATAACAGGGCGAGCATCTTCAGCAGGTGGGATTTGCCCGAGCCAAAAAAGCCTGAGACCCAGACACCGTTGGCCCCTTGGTAATTCAGGTAGGCATCCAGAAAGATATCGAGACGCTTGGCAACTTCATCGGTAACGACGTATTCATCTAACTCTAAATACAAGGCCACATCATCATCGGCCTTGATAACACCTTCTATCGGGCGATCTACTGGCTTGGTAAATAACTTTTCTAATTTCATACTCATCTCTTTCTACTTCCTTTAGATGGCCCGATCCAGAATATTAAATGCACGGTAGTATTTATCGTCTTGTAGCCTGCCGAATAGCACCAGCGATGCACCGCTCTCCAGCGAGTGCTGGTAGGACCCCGGGAAGAACATCAGAGTCGGTTTCTCCTTGGCTCGCTTTTGCAGGTTGTTCAAAATGTTGTGTGAACGGATGTAGGGGAAGACTTCGCCGACACCAGTGATTAACAGTACTTTGAAATCAGTCGCCTGCATTTTTTCGGCAATGGCCGGGGTGATGACGGTCTCAATATCCAAGACACCCTGTAGCTCTTCTTTTAATTCATCGCGACTCATGGTGGCTTCGTTTTCTAACAGCCACTCCCAATCGCCTTCCTGCTTTAATATTTCGACAACCAAGTCGTAGAGATTTATCTCTAGCACAGGCACAGACCGATCCAGCAGATCATTCTTAAGCTGCCTGAGCATCTGATTGATATCGACCTGAATAGCTGGGTCGTAGGGGCAGATATGAAAAGGCACCTCATTATTCAGGCCTTGATTGGCCAGGAAGCCACCATCAGAGACGACAGCAAGTAGCTTCTCGTAGGCTTGCTGCAAGTTCTTTTTATCGATGCTGTTAAAACTACTGGTCACTTAGCGTTCCACCCCAGGGAAGAGGCTTAGATCTTCCCTATTCTGATTTTGTGAAGAAGAGCTTTGAATCTGTCCCAGCAGCGCCGGACTTATCTGCTGGCGCACTATTTCATCGTGCTCGTTGATCAAGCCGCACTCTCTTAACATTTTAAACAGGACTTGCCTTGCCTTAGCCTTGGTCTGCCTCGATGCTGCATCCAGATTGTCATGCCACTCGGCTTTGGCATTGAAGAAAGCATCGTAATCCTCGTGACTGAGTGCATATCTTGCCGCATCGTACTGATGGCACAGCACTTCAACTGAAAAATCCTTAATCAACTGGTAGCGTCGACAGAGCGCCAACCACAGGACCTGCTTTTGTTCTGTATCAGTTCCATGGGCCAATAGTTCCAACTCTTTGTCACCGAGCTGCTGCAGGCGACGGGAGACTTCGCCATAGAGTTTTTTCAGGGTGCTAGCAGTGCGGGACTGGAATGTATTGTTTTCGAGCACATGCGCTTTTACGAAAGCCCAATCATCCAGCTCACACTTGAGTGCAGCTACATCAATAGCCTCTCTGATCAAAGCAGCTCCAGTGGTAAAACTGAGTGAGTAGTGGTCGTCCGCCATTTAGTGTGGGGTCTCATCCTGTTGATTGTGCTGTTCTTTAATCCAGAGCTCTATCTCAGTTTGCTTAAAACGCCAGGAAGCACCGACCTTAAAGGCCGGGATTTTACTTCCGCTGGCCATCCTATATACCGTACGCTCGTTTACCTTTAGGTAATCAGCTACCTGCTTCACTGTTAAAATTTGTTCTGTCATGTTCTATTCCCATCGAACCGCCTGACTGGTATTAATTACACTGGCGATACTCGGGCTATAGCCAGATAGTTATCACCGACAGAGGATTGTTTCTCAAAGGGGTGTATTTGATCGCCAAAGTACGACACGCTAACTAGGAAGAAGCCTAATTTGGATGAGCTATTTTATACGATACATTGGCTGGCCCCTCGCAGAGCTCTGCATTCTAATTGACGAACAGAGCAAGAAACTAGAAAGCCGTTGCCACTCCCAGGAATGGGTGCCACCAAGTAACAACTTAACGAGTATCACTTGCTATCGACCTTCAAGAGTGTCGAAATAGTACATTGAGGTACAGTTATCTACAAGAAAGTACTGTTAAGGCTGAGCACTCTCAACATGGCCAACTCCCTATCATACATACCTAATTTAACCCCAAATTTGCAGGGAATCTGCAATTCAATGGAATCAAAAGTCGGACTTCAGTAAGGTGCCAACAGAATTCATCGAGTGAAAATAGAAAGTAACTATGTGCTGCATAGCTTCCACGCTGGAATTTCGTGGGAGATCGAGTTACGCCGAAATGTAATCAATTTTAGATTACTTTTAATCACCCCTCACACTCGAAAGATAGAAATTATCGAGCAACAACCTCAATGGTCTAGCTACTATTTTTCTAAAAAGGACAAAGGACAAAGGACAAAGGACAAAGGACAAAGGACAAAGGACAAAGGACAAAGGACAAAGGACAAAGGACAAAGGACAGGCTTGATGATATATAGCTGAAGAGAAAAGATTTAAAGAGAGGTTAGAACCAGCCAATACCCTGCCAAACTCCAGCAACAGACTTTTGCAACTTTCTGCTTCACCCTACAAACACTTTGCAAGTGTGCCAACAAAGCAGTTACGAATTTAATACGCCCCTGCTTACAAGATTGCTTCCACTCCGAAATCAGGAAGCACAACCAACGACCACAAAAGGCTCAAATATTTGCTGCTCAACATTGTAAACTTATTAACTACTTCCGCAAGAAACACTAGTTAGCAAAGTCTATATAGAAGCAAAGAAGGCCAAACAACAAGAGAGAAAATCTTTGATACCCCAGATAGCAAAAAGCCCGGATTTACCGGGCTTTTTGGATGATTCCGAACTTCTTCGGATCTTGATGTGGTGCCCAGGGCGGGACTTGAACCCGCACGAGCATAGCTCACTACCCCCTCAAGATAGCGTGTCTACCAATTCCACCACCTGGGCAAAAATCTTTTACTGCTGTTCCTCACTTTCCTGGTTAGCAGCTGGCTCTTCTGAACCGGTGCTGTCTGCAGGAATCTGCGGGATATCGCCAGTTTCCAAATCTGTTTCGAGCTGCGGGATATCGCTATCGATAGCAGGCAGATCTTCGGCTGGGCCAATTTGCTGCTCCATTGCTGGAATTTGCGGAAGGTCCGCATCAACGTTGGCGCCTGCACCTTGCTTAGCCAGGATGGCCAGGCCGAAACTGGTGACGAAGAATACCGTCGCAAAAATTGCTGTCAAGCGGGAAAAGAAATTTCCGCTACCTTGACTGCCAAAAACTGTCTGGGACGCGCCCGCACCAAAGGATGCACCGGCTTCGGCACCTTTACCTTGCTGCAACAAAATCAGGCCAATAATGCCTAATGCGGTCAAAACGTGTACAACTAATACCAATTTTTCCATTTTCTGGAAACTCTCTACCGGGGTCTAAACAACCCGTTATTCAGTATTCGCCAACCCGCGTGCTGTGAATTTAAACAGCAGCGCGACAAATCTCAGCAAACTCGCCGGCATCCAGCGAGGCTCCACCCACCAGGGCGCCATCAATATCTGCCTGGGCAAAAAGCTCCCTGGCATTTGCGGATTTTACACTACCGCCATATAAAATCTGTACTTCAGCGCCCAAATCTCCCAACTGCGAGCGAATAAACGCATGTACAGCTTGGGCTTCATCAGGGGTCGCAGTTTTCCCCGTGCCAATGGCCCATACCGGCTCATAGGCAATCACGGACTGCTTCCAGCCAGCCGAATCAATGATATCGGCAACCGCTTGAAGTTGTTCTGCAACCACTTCGAGAGTGCTCTCCTGCTCGCGTTCTTCAAGGGTTTCCCCGACGCAAAGTATTGGAGTCAATCCCGCCTCTTGGGCCGCAACAAATTTTTTCGCCACTAACTCACTGGTTTCTCCGTAGAGACTACGGCGCTCAGAATGCCCGACAATAACGTAACGGGTATTCCAATCCAGTAACATGCTAGCGGAAACCTCACCAGTAAACGCCCCTTTGGGCTCCTGGCTAAGGTCCTGGGCACCCAAGCTGAAACCTCCGCTCTTTTCCGCCGCATCAGCCACCAAGCCGAGGTATGGAAAAGATGGGCAAACAACAACACCGGACTTCACACCTTCGAGGTTGAGTTCGGTGAAAAAACGTTCGGCAAACTCGCGGCTGCCGTTCATTTTCCAGTTTGCTGCTACTAGCGGTGTTCGCATGTGTGCTCCTTCAAGGGGCGCAAATCTTAGCGACATTGACGCCAACATACAACCAAAATTATACGAGTTTCTTCTACGCCCCAAGAGGACCGATTTACTACGGGTTAAATCGCAGCAGATCAGTTATTTCCAATTCGCTCCACCACGGAGGAAATATCTTTGGCCAGCTGTTCCACCAGGGCGCTGTCGCGACCTTCAACCATTACCCGAATCAGAGGCTCTGTGCCAGATGGCCGCAGCAGCACACGTCCGCTGTCTGCGAGCTGACGTTCTGCATCGACAACAATGGCCTTAACGTCTGTGTGATCGAGAACACCATCGCGATGAGCCAGTTGCACATTAATCATGTGCTGGGGGAACATTGTCATACGGGATTTAAGCTGATGCAAGGGCTCATCAAATTCACACAGGCCACGCAGTACCTGCAGTGCGGCAATGATACCGTCGCCGGTGGTAGAAGCATCGGCACAGATAATGTGGCCTGATGACTCGCCTCCCAGTTTCCACTGATTAGCTGACATTTTTTCAAGCACATGGCGGTCGCCCACTTTGGCTCTCTCAAACGGGATTTTGTTTTCGCGCAATGCAAGCTCAAAACCGTAATTGCTCATCAAGGTGCCGACAACACCACTGCAACCGCCCAAGAATTTATGCTGGTGCATGGCAATGATATACAACAGCTGATCGCCATCGACCAATTCCCCATTGGCATCGACGAACAACACCCTGTCCCCGTCACCATCAAAGGCTATGCCCAGGTCCGCACCGCGCTTAACCACGGCCCGTTGCAACTGCTGTGGTTTAGTGGAGCCGCAATCTAGATTGATATTGAGTCCATCAGGGCCCGCTCCAATTACGCTGACTTCTGCTCCCTGCTCACGAAACACCATCGGCGCTACGTGATAAGTGGCTCCATTGGCGCAGTCGAGAACAATCTTCAAACCCTCAAGGGAGAAACCCCAGGGCGTGGAAGCCTTGCAGAACTCGATGTAACGCGCGGCTGCATCATCAACTCGATAGGCGCGACCGAGATCGTCAGAAGTTTCCATCGGCAGCTCGAGAGCGGCTTCAATCTCCAATTCAACCTCATCCGGTAACTTGGAGCCTTCAGCGCTGAAAAACTTAATGCCATTGTCGTGGTAAGGATTATGGGAGGCGCTGATAACAATGCCTGCACCGGCATGGAAAGTCCGGGTCAGGTAGGCGATCGCCGGAGTCGGCATTGGCCCCAACAGGGCGACATCCACGCCAGCATTAATCAGGCCCGCCTGCAGCGCTGCCTCAAACATGTAGCCGGAGACCCGAGTGTCCTTACCGATAAGGATGCGGGGACGTCGGTGGTGTTTAGCTTTGGAAATTCTTCCCAGTACCTTGCCCGCTGCATATCCCAGGCGCAGCATAAAATCGGGAGTAATTGCTCCCTCGCCAACGCGACCACGAATACCATCAGTGCCAAAATACTTTCTTTCCATAACGCTTCTCAATTGTGTACTTCGCCGCTTTTCTGTTCTGTCGGAAAACCACAACAGGACCCTGCGGCTTAAGGTCTCTGTAAGACATCACTCATCAAATTTCGCTGCAAACCAATTGCTGCATGCGCAACACATCCACGGTTTCCGCAACATCGTGGACACGTAAAATTCTTGCGCCTTTTTGCGCAGCCAACATGGCCAGGGCCAAGCTACCGGGGAGTCGGCCATCTACATCTCGATCGAGCAGGCGGCCGATCATCGACTTACGCGACAAGCCTGCCAGTATGGGCATATCCGCCGGCGCCAGCTGCGACAAATTACGCAACAACGCTAAATTGTGCTCATCGGTTTTGCCAAAGCCAAAACCCGGGTCGAGAATGAGCCGGTCCCGTGTCACCCCCAGATCGATACAGAGATCGACCCGTTTCTGCAGATACCTGGCGACATCCTCTACAACATCAGTGTAAGACGGATCATCCTGCATAGTGCCGGGCTGACCCTGCATATGCATCAGGCAGATCGCCAAGCCACTCTCGACGGCTGCTTCCAGTGCACCCGGGCGCTCCAAGGCACGAACATCATTGATCAGTCCCGCCCCTACCGCAGCTGACTCACGCATCACTGCCGGAGTACTGGTATCGACAGAGATAATCGCGTCAAAGTTCGCTTTGATTGCCTCCACCACCGGCACTACCCGATCCAGCTCCTGCTGCTCGGTGACCGCCGATGCGCCGGGGCGTGTCGATTCTCCGCCAATATCCAGGATTGTCGCTCCCTCAGAGAGCATCTGTTCCGCTCTCTGCAGAGCCAGGGTCAAGTCCAGGCTACCGGAGGCATAGTAATTGCCACCGTCGGAAAAGGAGTCTGGCGTTGTATTCAGAACCCCCATAACCACCGGTTGGGAGAGGTCTAAGGTGTGGTTACCACAGATAATTTTCATTGGCTGAAATAAAAAAATGCCAGATCGGAACAGGCTATCGCCCTATCCCCAACCCGGCATTTGGTTTTGTCCAGTTAGTCGCTTCGGAGAATCAGTGGCCGTTTAATGGGCCGCCGACGGTATTGCTCTTATCCGCCTCAGTTGAGGCCTCTGTGGTTTCAGTATCCTGGGTCGGGCTGTTTCCACCAGAACCGAAGTTATTATCTTCCCAATCCCTAGGTGCGCGAACTTTGCGGCGAGCCATAAGATCGTCCACCTGCTCCGCATCCAGGGTTTCATATTCCATCAGCGCATCTTTCATAGCTTCAAGAATATCTCGATTGTCTTCCAGCAGTTTCTGCGCGCGGTCGTAACAGCCGTCAATAATACGGCGTACTTCGGCTTCGATTTCATAAGTGGTCTTGCCGGAAACCGGATTACCCTGGCCGGGCTGACCGCTTTCATCTTCGCCGTAATGCAATGGGCCGAGCTTTTCAGACAAGCCCCACTTGGTCACCATACTGCGCGCCAAGTCGGTGGCCCGCTCGATGTCATTGGAAGCGCCGGTAGTAACGCCGTCGATACCCAGGGTCATTTCCTCAGCAATACGGCCGCCAAACAGGGAGCACAATTGCGATTCAATCGCGCGCTTTGACAGGCTGTACTTGTCTTCCTCTGGCAGGAACTGGGTCACACCCAGAGCGCGGCCACGGGGGATAATAGTTACTTTGTGTACCGGGTCATGCTCCGGTACCAGTCGACCAATAATGGCGTGACCGGCCTCGTGATAGGCGGTATTCACCTTCTCCTTTTCATTCATCACCATGGACTTGCGCTCGGCGCCCATCATGATCTTGTCACGGGCGCGCTCAAACTCTTCCATGGTCACGGTGCGTCTATTGGCCCGCGCAGCAAACAGGGCGGCTTCGTTGACCAGGTTGGCCAGATCGGCACCGGAGAAACCAGGGGTTCCACGGGCAATCGTCTGTGGGTTCACCTTGTCGTCCATAGGCACCTTGCGCATATGAACTTTGAGGATCTGTTCGCGGCCACGAATATCCGGGAGTCCAACAAATACCTGGCGGTCAAAGCGACCTGGGCGCAGCAAGGCATGGTCCAGTACATCCGGGCGGTTAGTCGCGGCAATAACGATCACGCCCTCATTACCTTCGAACCCATCCATCTCAACCAGCAGCTGGTTCAGGGTCTGCTCGCGCTCATCGTGACCACCGCCAACACCGGCTCCACGGTGACGGCCAACAGCGTCAATCTCGTCGATAAAGATGATGCAGGGAGCCTGCTTCTTGGCCTGGTCAAACATATCCCGCACCCGGGAAGCGCCCACACCAACAAACATCTCAACAAAGTCAGAACCGGAGATGGAGAAGAAAGGTACTTTTGCTTCGCCGGCAATTGCTTTGGCAAGCAGGGTCTTACCGGTACCGGGAGGGCCACACATCAATACGCCACGGGGGATATTGCCACCCAGGCGCTGGAACTTGGTGGGATCGCGCAGGAACTCGACCAGCTCCTGTACCTCTTCCTTAGCTTCATCTACTCCGGCAACATCGGAAAAAGTTGTCTTGATCTGGTCTTCGCCCAGCAGGCGCGCCTTGCTCTTACCAAATGCCATAGGACCTGAGCGACCGCCGGCTCCGCCCTGCATTTGGCGCATAAAGAACATAAATACAGCGATAATAATCAGGATCGGGAAGCTGGCTACCAGAAGCTGCTGCCAGATACTCGGAGACTCAGGCTCGCGACCAACGAATTGCACATTGCTGCGAACCAGCTCATTGGTGAGTTCATCGTCAATAATCTGTGGCTGGATAGTCTTGAAGCGGCTGCCATCGGCTTTTTCGCCGGTGATTACCAGACCGTCTACGATCACGTTCTTAACTTGGCCCGACTGCACATCCTGAACAAAGTCGGAGTAACTGAGAGCCTCATCCCGTGACTGCGGTTTAAAGTTTTGAAAAACCATCAGCAGTACCGCTGCGATGATCAACCACAGTACTAGGTTCTTTGCCATATCATTCAAAGGGATAGCCCTCTCGCTTTCGCAATCAAAATCCGTTCATTCCGGCAATGCCGGCCACATCAATACCGGATAAAACCAGTATAGGTGCGGGGGGTCAACAGCCTTCGCCCCCGATACAGGTATCGCTTATACCATATGGGGAGTCAGACTAGAAATACGCCGATGTTCTCAGTCGCTCTCAGCCCTTAAATCCTCGCGCCACCACGTATACTTCACGTGAACGGGGGCGGGAAGCGCCAGGTTTGCGAGTTACGACACTGTTGTAGCTACCGCGCAAGTCGCGGATCAACTCGTCGAAACCCTCTCCCTGGAATACCTTTGCAACAAATGCACCACCGGGCTTAAGTACCTGCCGGGCCATATCGACCGCCAGTTCCACCAAATACATGGAGGCGGGCTGATCAACATCGCGTATCCCACTCATATTGGGGGCCATATCGGAAATCACAAGGTCTGCCAGTTCATCGCCCATGCGCTGTAGCAGTTCACTGAGCACAGACTCCTCGGTAAAGTCCCCCTGGACAAAGTCCACACCGGCCAGCGGGTCCATCGGCAATATATCTGACGCCAAAACCTTGCCTTTGTGCCCTACCAACTCCATCGCTACCTGGGACCAGCCCCCTGGAGCCGCACCCAGGTCGACAACAGTCATGCCCGGCTTGAATAAGCGGTCCTTATTTTGTAGCTCCTGCAGCTTATAGCTGGCACGGGAGCGGTAGCCCTCTTTTTGGGACTGTTTGACGTAATGGTCATTAAAATGTTCACGCAGCCAACGGTGGCTGCTCTTAGATCGGCCCATCGGGTACAATGCCTACAATCACTACAGCTTAATTGTAAGAGCGGCCACTGGCCGCGATCGGGTCCGCCGAACAAACGCTGGCGACGATCGCGGTCTGTGGCCGCTCCCACATCGAATTCCACAAAGTGGTAATGGAGTATTGTATGCCTTTAACCGCCGACCGCAAAAAGCTCTTCGCTCTCTGGGTCACAACCTGAAACCTGTCGTGACCGTAGCCGGCAATGGGCTGAGCGAGGGGGTGATGGAAGAACTGAACCGGGCACTCGAAGACCACGAGCTGATCAAGGTCAAACTGATGATCGCCGACCGGGAAGTACGCCACCAAATCGTTGGCGAGCTTTGTGAGAAATCCTCTTCAGAGCTAGTACAGGAAATTGGCAAGATTGCCCTGATTTTCCGTGCTGCGCAGAAGCCGGATATTCGCAAGTCCAACCTGCTGCGATAAACAAAAAGGGGAGCTAATGCTCCCCTTTCTTTTCTCAACCAGTGGAAACTGGCTTACACATCACAGGCAACTCCCAGGATTCCCCAGTGGACAGCCGTGTCAACCAACATTTCTCACCATTGCCGACTAATTGAAACTTGATCGGCCGCCCCATATCCCGGCCAATCAGAGCCATCTTTTTGGGATCATTCTCAATCACCAAAATAGTATCGTCCACAAACACCCTCGGGCCCAGGGTCACATTAACCCCACCCAGCGCTCGCGAAACTGCCGCCTGCAACTTGCCCTGAATCTCCGGGCTTGTCTCCTGTAACAGTGCCGGTTGTGCAGTCTCATTATTTTGCTGGGAGGAGCAGCCAAGACACATCAATGCAAAACTACAAAGTTTAGCCAAAGCTGCCATTTTCATTTTATTTCACCATTATGCGGTTACTGCGAGAGACTTCCTTGGTCACTCGTGCATTGAAAACGGGGGCACCCTCGCTTTCACCGGAAATGGAGAATGCGCTAACGGCAATATCTCCACATTCTCCAGTCTCAATGTAATTCAATGCAGTGGCAAACCGTGCTTCATCAGCATCACCCAGGAGATTGTCAAAGTCATCCCCGATCACACATCCGGGCAAATCAGCATCAGTTCCATAATTACCATTGGGTACAAAGCCATCGGAGTAATCGCCAAAGCCTTTTGCATTTACACCGGAGAACTGAATAGTGAAATAAGTGGTGCCGCAGTTATCCAGAGGATAAAAACCGTAAGGCTTACCGCAAGTAGTCTCACCGATCTGGATAACTTCTACATCAATTCCGCGCAAGCCATTGATTATGGCCTCACTGGCTGAGCAGGTATTTTCACTGGTTAAGACAAACAGCCGCGACAGGTTTAAAGTCGGCAATTCTTCCCCGTATAAAGACTCATCAACAAAGCCCAGGCCGGTCGAGTAGAATGGAGTCCCATCCAATGGCGCTCCGGTAATTGGGTTAGTTTCCGGATGCTGGTCGTTAAACTGGGCAATTTCAAATACCTGTCCCGCAGTATTATCACCTGCGATCATATAGGCTAACTCTGCAGCGATATCGAGATAACCACCACCGTTGTAGCGAAGATCTAGTACTAAGTCATCAACAGACTCAGACTCAAGCGCGCTAACAGCATCAATCAGTTCCGCTTCCGCTGTCGCAATATGATCATTGAACAGCATATATCCAACTTTGCGGCCCGAATTTGTGTCCACCGTTTTAACATATTGAACAGGGTCCGATTGCACTGGCGATGCAACCAAAGTGACAGTCTCAATCGTTGAAGAACCCAAAGGCCTTATTTCAAATACGTGGGACTCACCATCGTTTTCCGGCCACATACCGTAATTTAAGGTATCGACATCATTACCGTAAGCCAGGTCAACGCCATCCACACTGATAACTTCTGCACCGCGGGTGATAATATCCGGCAGATTACCACCGTTTTCCTCATCCAGATATGCGACTACCGCTTTACGTGGCGGCTCATCGGAAAGTAAAGCCCACTGAATACCATAGCCAACATAAACCCCAGATTCGGTTTGTGAATACCACTCATTTGATGGAACCGTATAATGGAAGCGATCCTTTTCCTGACCCGAGGGGGTTAAGGCGAAAGTTTTCAGCTCATCGAAATAAGCCAAGGAATCATCGAAGCTCGCTGGATCCTGGTCTTCAATCTCGTCGTACCATAGGTAGAGCTCATTACTCATTGAGCGCAACCAGTTATTTTCATCCTCGCGGGTGCCCGCTACATCAGCATAAGCTGAACCCGTTGCTGGGTCTGTGCCACTGCGGGGAGCAACACACCGGCTCGCATAAGTTGAGACAGGCAGGAAGTTACCCTTTTCCCAAGTGCCGCCAACGGCGGTTGGCGTCTCAGAACCATCTCCACTATCAGAGTCAGAGCCACCTCCGCCTCCCCCGCAGGCTGCCAAGCCTAAAGCTCCCAGAGTAACAACCCCTGCTAAAGCTAGCTTACGTAGACGGATTTCCATCCCCAAACTCCTATTAACCTTTTTATTAGTAAAGATATGTAAAGCGGTGGAGCCTACCACTATTTGAAAAAGGGTTCGATAACCAAGTTTTTCATCAAAAGAAATTGCTAAACCAAAATACAGAAAGGCCTGAAGAGGCACATCACAATTTGTACCCCACCAGGCCCTTCAGTACAAAATAGGTTAATTACTATTATTAACCCGAGTCAGCAACTAATTGCCGACTTTACCCAAAACCCCCTGCAAACTATCTTTTGCATCACCGAACAGCATACGTGAGTTTTCTTTGTAAAACAGCGGGTTAGCAACTCCCGCATACCCGGAAGCCATAGAGCGTTTGAGGATAACAACCTTACCGGCCTTCCAAACTTCCAACACCGGCATACCGGCGATAGGCGAGCCCGGTTTTTCCACTGCATCCGGGTTTACCGTGTCGTTCGCACCGATCACCAAAACCAAATCTGTAGCGGGAAAGTCTGGATTAATCTCATCCATTTCCAGAACGATATCGTAAGGCACGTTAGCCTCAGCCAAGAGCACATTCATATGTCCGGGAAGACGTCCAGCTACCGGGTGAATACCAAAGCGCACTGTTTTGCCTGCTTTTCTCAAACGATCAGTCAAGTCACTAACCGCCTGCTGGGCATGGGCTACCGCCATTCCGAATCCGGGAACAATAATGATACTGTCCGCCGCATCCAGTTCATCCGCAAGCTCCTGTTGATCAATGGCAATTACTTCACCATTGACTTCCTCATCGGACACTTCACCACCATCAGAGCCAAATCCACCGAGAATAACGCTGATAAAAGAGCGGTTCATTCCCCGGCACATGATGTAACTCAGGATGGCACCGGAAGAACCCACCAGGGCGCCCACTACAATTAACAGATCATTGCCCAGCATAAATCCGGTAGCGGCAGCGGCCCAACCGGAGTAGCTGTTCAGCATGGATATAACCACCGGCATATCAGCGCCGCCAATAGCCGCCACAAGGTGAATACCTAACAGCAATGCAATTGAGGTCATTAACAGCAAGTTAATAACCGTACCCGCATGCACATCTGCCGGTACAAACAACACACCCAGAACAATACAGGCCAAAATGGCAATCAAGTTAAGCCAGTGCCGGGCCGGTAGCATTAATGGTTTCCCGGAAACCAATCCCTGCAACTTACAAAAAGCAACCAAAGAACCGGTCAGGGTAATTGCCCCAATAAATACACCCAGGTATATCTCAGTGCTGTGGACAACATGAGCAGCCCCGTGTAACTCCACAACCGGATCGAGGAAACCGCCCCAACCAATTAATACCGCAGCCAAGCCGACGAAGCTGTGTAGCAAAGCCACCATTTGTGGCATTTGAGTCATAGCCACACGCTTGGCCAGTGCCAAACCAATCACCGCGCCGACGATCATGGCGATGGCGACCATCCAGTAAGCCCCGGCGGCCACTCCAGCAATAGTGGCGATAATGGCAACTGCCATTCCCACCATGCCGTAAATATTTCCCCTGCGCGCAGTTTCGTGACTGGATAAACCTCCCAGACTCAAGATAAACATCACTGCCGAGAAGAGATAAGCCATTGCAATCATACCGTTCATCACTCTCTCCTCCCCTTACCGGCGAAACATTTTCAACATACGGTAGGTCACAAAGAAACCACCGAATATATTAATACTGGCCACCAACACGCCGATGAAAGCAAGCAGGCTCACCAAACCCGAATTGGCAATCCCAAGCTGCACTAACGCACCAACAACCACTATGCCGGAAATTGCATTAGTAACACTCATTAGCGGAGTGTGTAGCGCATGAGTAACATTCCAAATCACTTGCCAGCCAACAAATATTGCCAGGACAAATACGGTAAAGTGCGAGACGAAATCAGGAGGTGCCACGCGCCCCAACCACAGCAATAAGATTGCCGCGATCGCCCAAAATGCAAAAATAGATACGGGAGATTTTCGTTTCTCAGCTTTCTCCTCAACAATTTTCACTTCCTCAGTAGCTTTCACCGATGGCTTGGGCTGAGCAGAAATTTTTGGTGCGGGTGGAGGCCAGGTAATCTCACCGGATTTAACCACTGTGGCACCACGAATCACTTCATCTTCAAAATTGAGATTAATCTCACCATCTTTCTCTGGAGTTAGCTCCCCAAGCAGGTGAGCGAGATTGGTTGAATACAGGCGCGAGGATTGTGCCGCTGCTCGACTGGGCAGATTGGTATAACCAAGAATAGTGACGCCGTTCTGCTCCACTTTTTCATGAGCCACCGTATAGTCACAGTTACCGCCCATTTCTGCTGCTAAATCCACGACGACAGAACCTTTAGGCATACTGTCGACCATATCTGCAAGCCATAATTTCGGAGCGGGTTTCCCCGGAATTAAGGCAGTGGTAATCACAATATCCACTTCTTTGGCCTGCTCGCGGAACAGTGCCATTTCAGCATCAATAAATTCCTTCGACATCACCTTGGCGTAACCACCGGAGCCCGAGCCTTCCTCCTCAATTTCTACGGTGAGGAATTCAGCCCCCATGGACTCCACTTGCTCACGTACTTCAGCGCGGGTATCGAAGGCCCGCACTATAGCTCCCATGCTTTTTGCCGTACCTATTGCAGAGAGCCCCGCTACACCAGCACCAATAACAAGTACTTTTGCCGGGGGAATTTTTCCTGCTGCCGTGATCTGCCCTGTAAAGAAGCGACCGAAATTGTGGGCAGCCTCCACAACCGCACGATAGCCGGCAATATTTGCCATGGAGCTGAGCGCATCCATTTTTTGCGCGCGGGAAATTCTTGGAATCGACTCGACCGCTAGCGCATTGATATCGCGCTCGGCAAGTTTCTGTAGGAACTCGGCATTTTGTGCCGGCTTCAGAAAGGCGATCAGCGTAGCCCCTTTGGGAATCAGGGCCAACTCTCGATCAGTTGGTGCTTGTACTTTTAATACTATGCCCGCATCAGCCAGGCACTGTTGCATATCCTCTCGGATTTCTGCACCGGCTTCAGCATAAGCTTCATCAGTAAAACTGGCCCTGTTACCAGCCCCCTTCTCCACCGCTACGGAAAAACCCAAATCGCGTAATCGTCTTACGCTATCGGGAGTCGCTGCAACACGTGCTTCTCCCTCTGCGGTCTCTCTAGGTATGGCTATAATCACCGCCGTGCCCCTCTTAGTTGGTTTTATGAACTTACAGCTACATCTACCTCAAAAAGTATTGGATTGCCCAATTTATAAACAGATCGAGTGTAAACGTCGTCACATAGGATGAAAAGGGGGATAACCTGATAGCCGTAATTGGTGAAATTAATAAGACTATATATCCTGAATTGGCTATATAGACCTGAGAGAAATAAGCAAAAATTAGTCTCGCTCGAAACCTTTTCCCTGAAGTTAGATTGCTATTTTTTTGTCCAAAATATAAGGAGTTTTACTTTTTAAATGGCCTTACCGTTCAATTCACTATGAATTTTCAATCCAAAAAAATCCCCACAGTGGAGCAAGCACCTACAAACAAACAAAAAACAACAAAAATTTAGGGGTAACTGACTATTTTTAACAGCTACAAATAGATCACCAAACACACCATGTTAGTTAAATATTATCGACAAAGACAACAATCACATTACATTTATAATAAAAAAATAACGCGCCATGTGACAGTCTGTTCACACAAACCACAAATGTGCAGATAATTTTGCCTCCATAGTACCAAGTCACACTTTTCTGCCTGAAAAATATGTACTAGCCCCCTACTTGTGCAAAAAAAACAATATCCGCAGAATGTCGCACCAGGAAAAAGCAGTAACACCAGATTTATCTCATGGAATTAGAGACACACATCCACTCCCCCACCCCTGCGTATTTGGCACAACTATTGATTAAAAGTTGGTAAAGCCCAATAAAAAATATTAGATGAGTGCCGCAGTAAATTGTGACTAATCCAAGCCCTGGAATCATGCTGGTTGATGACAATCCCGAGCGAGCCCACTTGGTTTGTGAGCGATTACGTGCTGCTGGATACAGTATTCTCGCCCAGATCAACAGTGCCGAGGGGCTCCTCTTCCAGGTGGAAAAATACCGTCCAGATATTGTGCTGATAGACATCGAATCCCCAGACAGGGATATCCTGGAAAGCCTTGCCATAGTCAATCGTGAGGCGCCAACCCCAGTGGCTATGTTTTCAGGTAGCGGAAACGCAGACTTTATTAGTCGCGCGGTCGACTCCGGGGTAAGCGCTTATATGGCCGAGGGAATGACTCCTGAGCGCGTGGCACCGGCGATAGAAATCGCTATGGCACAATTTAAACATTTCCAGCAATTGCGCCAGTCTCTCGAGCGCACCCAGCAGCAACTCACAGAGCGAAAAGCAATCGAGCGGGCCAAAGGGCTATTAATGGCCAAGAAGAACCTCAGTGAAGAGGATGCCCATAAGACCTTGCGCAATCTCGCGATGAACAGCAACTCGACCATCCATACAGTTGCCGAGCAAGTAATCCAATATTTTCAGAAAGAGCATTAGAGTACCGATGTCAGCCCTTCTGTGCCCGGAAAAAAAGACCATCAAACTTCTTTACCTGCGCCTGACCGACAGCGCACCGCTGATTGTCGCCAATGAACTAGGCTACTTCCAAGAATATGGATTAAAGGTACAGCTGCAAAAAGAAACAAGCTGGGCCACCCTGCGAGACAAGTTAATTGCGCGCAAAGCAGATGCTGCAGCAATGCTCGCTCCTATGCCCCTGACACTGGAACAAGCGTTACCCAATTGCCACGAACGCTTGTTAAGTGGATTAATTCTCAGCTGCAATGGTAATGCTATTACCCTTTCCGCAGAATTATTCGAACGCCTGCAAAATTACTGTGAAGGTGACTCACAAAGCGATATCGCCTTGGCGCTAAAGCGCTACCTGCACGACAATAAATACCCTCCTACTGTCAGGCTCGCCACGGTTTATCCATTCTCCAGTCATAGCTTGCAATTAAGATACTGGTTGCGCTCCGTCGATATCGACCCGGACCGGGATATAAAACTGGTGGTATTACCGCCTGAACAAATGCTGGAAAACCTCCACAGTGGCGTTATCGATGGCTATTGTGTAGGCGAACCCTGGAACTCCCTGGCCGCCCACAAAGGGTCCGGCGTAGTCATTGCAGCCTGTAATACACTGCTGCCAGCTATGCCGGAAAAAGTGCTGACAGTCACTGAAAGCTGGCACCAAGCCAACCCTGCGACCCACCTAGCCCTAAGGGCCGCTCTTCTCAAAGCCTGTACCTGGCTTGCCGCACGCGCAAACAGAGCCGAAGCTGCCAAGCTCTTATCCCTGGGGCAATACCTCAACTTGCCTGAGGAGCTGATTCAGCGCTCCCTCAATGACCAGATTCTCTACCACCGGGACCGGGAGATTCTCGCCAATCCCGGCTGGCACCTCTTTGCCCATATTGATAACGACTGCGGGCGCCCAACTCAGGAAAAAGCACGGCAACTGCTGGAGATGTATTCAGATCTGGGGAGCTCGACACTTCGTGCAGCAGAAGCCTATCGTCCAGACCTCTACCGGCAAACGGTGGATTTCCTGCTCGCAAAAAAATAGTGGCACATTAATTGAATGGAAATAATTCGATGATGCAATTGCCTTCCCTCAGGCGCATCAGCGCGGTGAAGCGGTTGTTCGCCGAATATAACGGGCAACGAAGTCCATCGTCTGCAGTCAAGCGGCTGCAGCTGTGGGCTTTTTTGTGCCTGCGGAATTAGCAAACAAAGGAAATGCGCATGTCCAGTGACTCACTTAATCTATTCTCGTTCCGCGGGAAGATAAAAGTGCTCCACCTAACTTGGGTGGCCTTCTTTATCACTTTCTTTGCCTGGTTTAACCACGCACCATTGCTAATGGCAATTGCGAAAAGCCTTTCATTAACTCCGGACCAGGTCAAAACCCTACTTATTTTAAACGTGGCCCTGACAATACCCGCACGCATTGTAATCGGGATGCTCACTGATAAATATGGCCCCAGACTCACCTATTCGCTATTACTGGCAATCGGCAGTGTGCCTTGCTTTATTTTTGCCCTGGCAGACAATTTTGTGCAGGCAGCCATTGGCCGATTCCTTTTGGGCTTTATTGGTGCAGGTTTTGTTGTAGGTATCCGCATGGTATCCGAATGGTTCCCGGCTCGACAGCTGGGTACCGCAGAGGGTATTTACGGGGGATGGGGAAATTTTGGCTCAGCCGCAGCGGCCATGTCCCTACCCACCATCGCCCTGTTTTTTGGCGGTGACGACGGCTGGCGCTATGCCATTGGCCTCACTGGCGCAATCGCACTGGTTTACAGCGTAGTTTATTACTTCTCTGTGACTGATACGCCCAAGGGGTCAACCTATTTCAAGCCCAAAAAAATTGGTGCTATGGAAGTCACCAGTCCCGGGGATTTTTTCCTGCTTCTGGTGATGAAAGTGCCCATGTATGCGGCACTGGCTCTGCTAACCTGGAAATTATCCAGCGGCGTTGCATTAATATCCAACCTTACCGCCAACCTGATCTATGCAGGCCTGGTATTACTGTATCTTCTGGACGCGTATAAAACCTACAGTATTAACCGTGAAGTACTCAGCAACCCACCAGCACCGGTACACCGCTATAAGTTTAAGCAAGTAGCAGTTTTGAATCTGCTCTACTTCGCGACTTTCGGTTCCGAATTGGCTGTGGTTTCCATGCTGCCCCTGTTCTTCTCCGAGACCTTTACACTGGACCCGGTAAAAGCTGGCTTGCTGGCCTCCGCCTATGCCTTTATGAACCTCATGTCACGCCCTGCCGGCGGATTGATTAGTGACCGCTGGGGGCGCAAACCTACCCTGCTGATCCTCACCGCTGGCCTGGCTCTGGGTTACTTCACTATGAGCATGATCGATGCCGAGTGGCCCCTGTACCTGGCGGTCGCCGCTGCCATGGCCTGTTCCTTCTTTGTGCAAGCTGGCGAGGGCGCTGTATTCGCAGTGGTGCCCTTGATCAAACGCCGCCTAACCGGGCAGATTGCCGGCATGACTGGCGCCTACGGCAATGTCGGAGCCGTTTTCTATCTCACCGTTCTCAGCATGGTGTCTTACCAGGCCTTTTTCCTGGTAATCTGCGCTACCGCATTGCTCGGCTTTGCCGCCCTGCTTCTACTGGAAGAACCGGAGGGACAAATGGCAGAAGTACACCCCGATGGCAGCGTATCCATGATCGATGTTGCCTAATAACGATCTACCCACTGCAGCGAGCACAGAAGAATCCGGGCTCGCTGCCAGTGACAGTTCGCAGGGCGATAAAGAAGATGCCCTGCAACTGTTCACTGCCTCCTGCGCCGGACTTCGCCAACACAATGACGACGCCTGCGCAGTGAGGCTTCCCGAAGGCGCTGAATTACAGCGCCACGGCAGCCTTGCCGCAGTAGCCGACGGTGTTGCCAATGCAGAAGCCGGCGGTGAAGCAGCCCGCGCTGCCATCAATGGATTCTTTTCCGATTATTACAGCACCCCGCAAACCTGGTCGACAAAGCACGCTGTTGCGCGGGTTTTGCACTCGCTCAATAGCTGGCTATTTCGACAGAGTGGCGGCAGTGCAGAAATTAAACGGGGTTGGTTGACCACTTTTTCTGCCGTTATTTTCAAAGGCACCAGCGCACATCTGGTTCACATCGGCGATTCCCGGATATACCGGCTCCGCGACAGGAAATTAGAGTGCCTGAGTAGCGATCACAGCCACAGCCTTGGACCTGGACGCACGTTTTTGAGTCGCGCCCTGGGAATGGATGCCCATATTGAGGTGGACTACCGCTGTGAGGAATTACAGTCCGGGGATATTTTCCTGGTGAGTAGCGATGGTATTCACGATTTTCTGCCTGAGACGGAGATGATTGAGCGATTGCTTAACTTTTCCAGCTCAACACCACAAGGGCTTATTGATGCTGCTCTGGAAGCGGGCTCTACCGATAACCTGACTGCTGTCACTTGCCGGATAAATTATGTAGGGCTGCCCCAGTGCGATGAATTGGCTATGCGCAATCGCGAACTCCCGTTCGCACCTGACCTGCGCCCAGGCCAAAAGCTCGACAACTTTCTTGTTTTACAGGAATTACATGCCAGCAGCCGCAGCCATCTCTATCTGGCCCGAGACCTCAATACCGAAGTATTGCGGGTGATAAAAACTCCCTCGGTTAATTTCTGCGATGACCCCCACTACATCGAACGATTTATTGCTGAGGAATGGACCGGGCGACGAATCTCCCACCCAGGAATTATTAAAGTTTTTGCTCCGACTTCTGAAAGGCACTGTCTCTATCATATTCTCGAATATATCGAAGGACAGACTTTGCGTCAGTGGATGCAATTACATCCACAACCTCAAATTCCCCAAGTGCGGGAGCTAATGGCACAACTGGTTAGTGCGTTGCGAAGTTTACAGCGGTTGGAGATCGTTCACGGCGATCTCAAGCCAGAGAATATTATGATGCGCAACGACGGGCGCCTGGTAATCATTGATCTCGGTGGTGCCGATGGCCCAGGGCTCAGAGAGCAATTACATCTATCTGGTGAAACAGCACCCGGCAGTAAGAATTATGCAGCTCCGGAATTCTTTTTTGGGGATAGCGCCAGCCATCGATCAGACATCTTTTCCCTGGGAATCATTGCTTATGAATTGCTCACGGGCAAATATCCCTATCCCGAGCGCTTTGGTAGCTACCACTACCGTTTAAAGAGCTATAACCAAATGCGCTTTACTCGCGCATCCGCACACCGCAAAGATATTCCCTACTGGATTGATAGCGCTCTACAAAAGGCTTGTGCTCCTGATCCTAAAAAGCGCTACAACGCATTGTCAGAATTTATCCAGGATCTGCAATCTCCCAGCCCGGAATTTAAAGCCCCCCAAAGCCGCCCCCTGCTAGAAAGAAATCCGGTTCTTGTCTGGCAGCTACTAACTTTAATTCTACTGCTCTCTCATCTGCTCTACTTCTTTTGGCGCTAATACATAAGATTTGAATAAGCACATATACAGCGCAGAAAATTAATTAAATGCACCACTTTGTCGCAAAAATTGTGGACAATCAGGCCAAAACCCCTTTATTACTAAAAATAAAATTGGCATAGAGATTGAATGTATTTAATTACCAACAAATTATTCCCCCATTACGAGGCAACGGCGCCTGTACTCTTCGGCAGAAGAGGAGACGCCCTTGCCATTTCAGACGGGCCCTCTTCCTGCCGGATAAAACGAATTGAGACGGCAGGATTGTAAATGAAGGCAAATGTTAAACCTCAAAAGCTGATTGTGATTGGCAACGGTATGGTCGGGCACCATTTCCTGGAACAGCTCGCCAACCATCAATACGCCAACCAGTTTGATATCACCATATTCTGTGCAGAGCCCCGTCCCGCTTATGACCGGGTCCACCTTTCCGAATACTTTGCCGGGCGCACAGCTGAAGACCTGTCCATGGGAGACCTGGAGCAGTATCAGCAGTGGGGTTTTAATATCCTGCTCAATGACAAGGTGGTGCAAATTGATCGGGACAATAAAACAATTACTGCGGCAAGTGGAGCCTGCCACTCTTACGATCAATTAATACTCGCCACTGGCTCCTACCCATTTGTCCCACCAATACCCGGACACCAACACCAGCACTGCTTTGTATATCGAACCCTGGAAGATCTCGATTCCATTCGCTCGATTGCCGCCAGTGCAAAAAGTGGTGTAGTTGTCGGCGGTGGCCTACTGGGCCTGGAAGCTGCCAATGCCCTTAAAGCCCTGGGACTTGAAGCCCACGTTGTCGAGTTCGCCCCAGGCCTTATGGCCACTCAGTTGGATGAAGGTGGTTCAGCCCTATTAAGATCAAAAATTGAAGCACTCGGGGTTCAGGTACACACCAGTACTGCCACTGAATTGATTGAAGAAGTAGACGGCCGCCTGCGTATGCAGTTCAAGGGAGATAAAGAACTGCTTACCGATATGATTGTTTTCTCCGCAGGCATTCGCCCCCAGGATGAACTGGCAAAATCCAGCGGGCTGGAAATTGGCGAACGCGGCGGGATCGTAATTGACAGCAACTGCCGTACTTCAGACCCGAATATTTTCGCTATCGGCGAATGCGCGCTTTACGATCAGAAAATTTTTGGCCTGGTCGCTCCCGGTTACAGCATGGCGCGTACTGCTGTCGCTCAACTGACCGGTGGAGAGGAAAGTTTTAACGGTGCTGACATGAGCACCAAGCTGAAACTCCTGGGCGTACAGGTCGGTTCTATTGGCGATGCCCATGGTCGCACCAACGGCGCTGCCGCTATTACTTTTGTAGACGAGCAGAGCGGTGTTTACAAACGTATGATCACCGATAGCGAGGGAAAAAAGCTCCTGGGCGCGGTAATGGTAGGAGATACGGATGACTACGATACCCTGCTGCAATATCACCTCAACGATATTGATCTGCCCGAACACCCGGAACAATTAATTTTACCGGCAACCGATGGCGCCACTCCCGGGCTGGGTGCTGCTACACTTCCCGCGTCGGCTACCGTGTGTTCCTGCCACAATGTAAGTAAAGGCCAGATTATCGACGCCGTTGCCGGTGGCTGCCACTCACTGGCTGATGTCAAGGATGCAACAAAAGCATCTACAGGCTGCGGTGGTTGTGCTGGGCTACTGAAAAATATTGTCGATGAAGAGCTAGCGGCGCTCGGCATGGAAGTGAACAATCACTTATGCGTGCACTTCCCCTTCTCCCGCCAGGAGTTATTCCACATTATCCAGGTGGAAGAAATAAAAACCTTTAGTGAATTATTAAGCAAACACGGTTCAGGGCGCGGCTGTGAAATTTGTAAACCTGCAGCCGCATCCATATTTGCCTCCCTGTGGAATGAACATATTCTGGAGCAGACTCATGTCGGCTTACAGGACACCAACGATACTTTTATGGCGAATATGCAGAAAAACGGCAGCTATTCTGTAGTTCCGCGTATTCCCGGCGGCGAGATCACACCGGAAAAATTAATAGTGATCGGCGAAGTGGCCAAACGCTACGACCTTTATACAAAAATTACTGGCGGCCAGCGTATCGACTTGTTTGGCGCGCGCCTGGAGCAGCTACCGGAAATTTGGCGAGAGCTGATTGATGCCGGATTTGAAACCGGCCATGCCTACGGCAAATCCCTGCGCACGGTTAAGTCCTGTGTTGGTAGCACCTGGTGTCGCTTTGGGGTTCAGGACAGCGTTTCAATGGCCCTTCAAGTAGAGAACCGCTACAAGGGATTGCGCTCTCCACACAAAATAAAAATGGCTGTCTCCGGCTGTACCCGTGAATGCGCTGAGGCTCAAAGCAAAGATGTCGGGGTTATCGCCACTGAAAAAGGTTGGAATCTATTTGTTTGTGGCAACGGCGGCATGCGCCCCCGCCATGCAGATTTGTTCGCCACTGACCTGGATGACGAAACCCTTATCCGCTATATCGACCGTTTCCTGATGTTCTATGTGCGCACCGCCGATAAATTACAGCGCACATCTGTGTGGCTGGAAAATCTTGACGGCGGCCTGGATTACCTGCGCGAAGTCATTATCGATGACAAGCTGGGGATTTGTGCCGAGCTGGAAGCCCAGATGGCCCGGGTAGTAGACACCTACCAATGCGAATGGAAAACAGCCATTAACGATCCGGAAAAACTCAAGCGCTTCCGTCAATTCGTTAATAGCAACGAAACCGACGAAAAGATTGTTTTCGTTAAAGAGCGCGGGCAACCGCGTCCGGCGACCACTGACGAGCTAGTGGAAACAGCCGAATCCGCCTAAAGCTTCTCCCGGCGGCGCAAGCCGCCAGTTATACCTTTATTAATAAATTGCTTTTGAATCCTTTCCATCCATTGTGAGGAAATTATTATGAGCCTGGCTGCCCTGCAAGAAACTCCCTCAAATTCAGTTGCCATAACCCACCCCCAATGGTCTCCAATCTGTCAGCGATCAGATTTGGTCACCAACTCTGGGGTATGTGCGCTTTGGGGCGATACCTCCGTATACCCAACGAAGGCTTTGAATACAGTGACTAAAACTGTCTATCAAAGAAGCATCGCCCTGTTTTTTTTACCCGACCAGGAACAACAGCTTTATGCCGTTGACAACTGGGACCCAATCGCACAAGCTGGTGTGATTGCAAGAGGAATTATTGCGGAATTGGAAGGGGAATTAACCATTGCTTCCCCAATGTATAAAAACCATTTCCGCCTTAGCGATGGAGTCTGCATGGAAGACAGCGATATCAAGCTTGCCACCTACCCGCTGGCATTTAGTGGGAACACGGTTTACATCGGCAACAATAAGCTACAGTAATGGCAGTACAGGAATTTCTGAGCGCGCACCGCTCCTGCACTACCTGCCCCTATTGTGGTGTCGGTTGTGGGGTTTCGGTTAACAGGGAAGAGCGCGCAAATACTACAGCGATTACTGTTAGTGGCGATTCCCAGCACCCTTCAAATTTCGGCAAATTGTGCGTTAAAGGTTCTGCGCTCGGCGAAACGCTGGGCGAACACGGCCGTCTCCTGCACCCTCGCCTGCGCGGAAAAGATTGTGACTGGGATACTGCGCTCTCTTATATGGCCGATGCCTTTAAGCAGACAATTCGCGACCATGGCCCTGACTCTGTAGCTTTTTATCTGTCCGGTCAGCTTCTCACCGAAGACTACTATGTGGCCAACAAGTTAATGAAGGGATTTATTGGCTCTGCCAATATTGATACCAATTCCCGACTTTGTATGGCCTCTGCGGTGGTGGGATATAAACGCGCATTTGGTGCCGATGCGGTACCCTGTTCCTATGAGGATCTGGAACAGGCTGAACTTATCGTGCTTATCGGTTCCAATGCAGCCTGGACACATCCGATCTTATTCCAGCGAATGCAGGCAGGTGCTGCAAAGCTTGTCGTTATCGACCCCCGTGGCAGCGCTACCAGTGAAATGGCAGATCTTCACCTGGCAATTAAACCCGGCACTGATGCGGCACTATTCAATGGACTACTGCGTTTTCTCAGCCGGCACTATTATCTAGATACCGGCTACATAAAAAATCATACACAGGGATTTGCCGATACCTTAGCTGCGGCTCAAGACTGGTCACCAGAATTAACTGCGGCCACCTGTGGCATATCTATCGAAAAACTATTGGAATTTTTTCAGGCATTTGCAGCAACAGAAAAGACCATTAGTTTTTATTCCATGGGAATCAATCAGTCCAGCAGCGGCACTGATAAAAACAACGCAATCATAAACTGCCATTTAGCCACCGGACGCGTGGGCAAAATTGGTGCAGGACCATTTTCTATTACCGGCCAACCCAACGCGATGGGTGGACGCGAGGTGGGCGGACTTGCCAATACCCTCGCCGCGCATATGGAGTTTAACGAGCAGGATATTGACCGGGTATCACGATTCTGGAATTCCGATCAAATTGCTACCAAGCCGGGAATGAAGGCTGTGGATATGTTCCGCGCGGTAGAAAGCGGAAAAATTAAAGCCATTTGGATTATGGCTACCAACCCCGCCGTCAGTATGCCCGAAGCCGATAGAGTCAAAGCCGCACTACAGAAATGCCCGTTGGTTATTGTCTCCGACTGCATTGCCAATACCGATACCGCTCGCTGTGCCGATTTGCTACTTCCCGCAACGGGCTGGGGAGAAAAAAACGGCACTGTCACCAATGCAGAACGACGTATCTCTCGGCAACGTGGATTTTTATCCCCAGCGGGAGAAGCTCGCCACGACTGGCAAGCCCTGTGCGGACTGGCCCAACATCTGGGTTATGGAGATCAGTTTAATTATTCACACCCCGCCGATATTTTTCGTGAGCACGCCCAGCTTTCCGGCTTCGAAAACCACGGCTCCAGGGCTTTTGATATCTCCGCACTCGCCAATATCAATCGCAGTGAATACGATGCACTGGCCCCGGTACAGTGGCCGGTCAACCAGGAGCATCCAGCCGGGTGCAAACGCTTATTCACCAGTGGACAGTTTTTTACCCCGGACAAACGTGCTCGCTTTATCCCCATAGCGCCGCAGCCTCCGGAACAGCAGATCAGTGGCGAGTATCCTATATGGCTCAATACCGGCCGTATGCGCGACCAGTGGCATACCATGACCCGAACCGGGCGGGTAAGAAAATTACTCGATCACAGCGAACTGCCGGAAATACAAATAAACCCCAAGGATGCCGCTCGCTTCCAGGTTAAAGATGGGGAATTAGTTCGGTTAAACAGCGCCTCATCTAAAATGGTCGGCCGCGCCGCTCTCAACGGCGGGCAAAAAAGAGGGGAGATCTTTGCCCCCATTCACTGGAGTGAAACCTTCTCACAGGATTCCAAGCCCAGTGCCCTGGCGGACTCCAGTATTGATCCCTATTCCGGTCAACCTGAATTCAAACAGGTTCCCGTCAATGTCAGTCCCCTGGCAGCTGAATACTTTGCCACAATGATCTGTGCCGAAGAGACTGCCGATAGAGTATGGGATTGGTTACAGCAGTCCAACGACAGCAGTATCCTGCACTGGTATCGAGTCCCCTTGGAAAATGGCTTTCGCTATGAAATTGCCGCGAACCAACTTATCCACGGGCGGGATCTGGCATCCAAGATAATGAACGACCAGCCCCAATTGTTCTGGCAGGAATTGGTTACCTCTAAAAGTCAGCGCTGGATCGCCTACGATAATAGCTTAAAGCTGCTGATTTTCTCTGGTAGAAACTGGCACCAATTACCCAGCCGACAGCACCTGGAAAACTACCTGGCCACTCCCCTGCCTGAATCACCAGGGCAACTGCTTCATCCCATAAAGCCCGGTGTGAAGATGATTTGTACCTGCCTCCAGGTTTCCCGGCCACAGATAGAGGAGGCCATCGCCCAAGGCATTAACACCGTCGAAGCACTGGGAGAAACCCTTGGCTGCGGTACCAGCTGCGGTTCCTGCAAACCAGAAATTTCCAGCATTATTCGCACAGTTAACGCCTCTGAAGACACATCCATGGAGTCAACTCCGGTAAAGCAAGATCCGGTAGAAATAAGCAGTAATGCCCGAATAAATATGGTTCAGGAATTTATTCCGCAGTAAGGTTTTAAATTCCCCCATGAATAAAAGAACCTCTGCCCGCAAGTGACCAACCTTGACGGCAGAGGCCTCTACCGAGCTATTGAGAACCTTCCGGGACAATCAACCGCTTCTGCAGCTAGCTTTTGCGTTAAATCGCGAGGATGGCAAGCAGCAAGCTGGGTATCACTATCGGCCAAATAATCAATCAGTTTCTGTATAGGACCTTCGGAGACTCCGTTTGAAGGCCTAACTGCATAGGCGGGTAAATTCGGAAGCGGCCAGTCTGGCAATAACTCTTGTACATCATCCTGTGCGCTTATTAAAAATCGAGGTGGTGCCGATAGTCCCAGGCCGCAGCTCGTCAGTCGATAAGCCGCTTCAACGCTGTCGACAGTCGCTACCGGGGTGTAGCTAACTTCATATTCGCCCTGCTGCCGATGTAGAAATTGCCTGTGATTGGGCCGCATTGTCAGCCCAATCCAGGGCCAGACTGCAAGGTCGCGAGGATGACCCGGAAAACCATAGCGATCCAGCATATCGCCACTGGCAATTAACACCCGCTCTAATTCAAATATCTTACGCGCTTTCAAATTGCTGTCAGGCATATTACCCAGGCGAATTGCCAAGTCAAAACCACCGCCAATTACATCCTCGTGCTGGTCGCTGCATTGAAGTTGTAAATGAATACCCAGATCCCGCCGGACAAAGCCCACTATTTTGCTCAGCAAGCGGCTGTGGATCAAAACGGCGGGGATTGCAATTTTAAGCCGACTGATACTGCATTCCTCTCGCGCTTTGTATTCTCCGAGACCATCGGCGTACAAATCCAATATATTCTGTGCCGTTTTATAAATCTTTTCCCCATCTTCGGTCAGGGACAACTTGCGGGTATTGCGATACAAGAGCGCAACGCCAAGACTTTCCTCCAACCTCGCCACATAGGAACTAACGCTGGCGACAGAAATATCCAGTTCCGAAGAAGCGCCTCTAAAAGAGCCGCTTTCCACAACCTTGGCAAACACCAGTAAATAGCGAATATCCTTTAGCACAATAGCAACTCCCTATGAATTCTCTAAAGATACTTCTGGGTCAGCAGGAAAGAATACACCGCTCTTGCGAAGATCTGTGAATATATTGCTGTTAGCACGTAATCGGCACCCAGTCTCATGCAGCACACTCTTCCATACTTACTACTGGGGTGGAAGGAAAGAATACACTGCACTCGAGACACGCAGTGAATACATCCCTGTAAGCTCCTAATCGGCATCCATGCCTCATAGGGTCCCAAGTGCAGTGTATTCTTTCCTTCTCCATTTTTAGTAAGTAAATTTTTATAAACAATATATTTCAGTTTTAAGTATCTAATCATTTTCCTACCAGGCCATTAAAGTCTCCAAACAATTGATAACTGCTAGGAGCAGCGAATGTCACTACTTCTTGCTATGTTTGGGTTTTCCCTGGCTATGTCCATTACACCGGGGCCGGTGAATATGGTTATCATTTCCTCTGGGGTGAATTATGGATTTATCCGCACCTTGCCCTTTGTATCAGGAGCCACAATAGGCTTTACACTGTTACTTGCAGCTATAGGCCTTGGGCTCTATCAGGCAATAGAAATTTATCCCCAGTTACTACGATATGTTGCGATATCAGGATCAATTTATGTGGCCTTTATCGGCTACCAAACAGCGGCTGCACCTACTAATCATGCGGATATTGAGCAGTTACAGAAACCACGCTTTTACCAGGGGTTTTTATTGCAATGGCTCAATCCGAAGGCCTGGATCGCCTGCCTTTCTGGAGTGGCTATTTTCTCCAGCAGCGATAACCACAGCAATTTACTCTCATTCACCCTGATTTACTTTCTGGTTTGCTACATCTCATTAAGTATTTGGGCTATTGCCGGAGATCGGGCTCGCCTATTATTAGAGAGTCAATACCGGCGCAAAATATTTAACAGATCCATGGGGAGCCTTCTGATTATTTGCGCTACCTACCTTCTCTATAGCCAGGCTTTTACAGATTAACTAAAAAATCTCTAACATTTAATTCACTCGACAACTACCTTGGGGTCCACCTAGTCTTAGTAAAAACTAAGCTTGGGCAGCCTATGATTAAGCTCCACCATATTGACCATATTGTATTGCGTGTCCAATCCCTAAAACCCATGCTCGACTTTTACCAAAATATTCTTGGATGCAGCATTGTGCGCCAACGGGACGATATTGGCCTCTACCAACTCCGCGCAGGCACTTGCATGATAGATTTAGTGCCAGTTGATAAAACTATAGGCCAGAGAGGGGGAGCAGCACCAGGAAAGGAAGGGCGGAACCTGGATCATTTTTGCTTCCGGGTTGAACCCTTTAATCCGGAGAGCATCCAGGCCTTTTTAGCGCAGGAACAGGTAAAGTTTTCGCCAGCAGAAGAGCGCTTTGGCGCCGATGGAATTGGCCTGTCAATTTACATCTCAGATCCCGAAGACAATGTGATTGAGCTGAAAGGGCCACCCACTGACAACAACTGAAGTTTGTGCCACGCTTGCGGAGTAGCCGGGCCCTTACCGGTTTCCCAACGACTCTTTCTCGATCAGCCAGGCGACTCACTATGGAAGCGGAAGTAATTGACTACACCGTAAACGGGGATACTTTTTGCGGATATCTCGCATGGGATGAAAATATCAGTGACAAACGGCCGGGGGTTTTACTGGTACACGAATGGTGGGGGCACAATGCCTTTGTTCGCGAGCAGGCGGAGAAACTGGCCAACTGCGGCTACCTCGCTTTTGCAGTGGATATGTTTGGCGCAGGCAAACAGACCGATGATCCACAAGAGGCACAACAGTTCAGGGATGAAGCCCTGAAGGACCCGGTGGTCCTTGAAGCGCGCTTCCGCACAGCATTATCACTGCTCCAGCAGCGGCCCCAGGCAGACTCGGACCAGGTCGCAGCACAGGGCTATTGTTTTGGCGGCGGAGTCGTACTCGCTATGGCTCGAGTCGGCGTGGACTTGCGCGGCGTAGTCAGTTACCACGGGGCACTGGCAAGAAGTACGCCCGCACAAAACAAACCTATTAATGCTGAAATACAGGTCTACACCGGCGGCGCCGATGTGATGGTTCCACCGGACCAGGTCGGCCAGTTTGTTACTGAGATGCAGGAATCCAAAGCCAAATTAACTCTGGTCAGTTACCCGGGGGTTCTACATGGATTTACCAACCCCTGTGCAACAGACCGGGGAGAAAAGTTCGGCCTGCCGCTGGCCTATAACCGTGAAGCCGCTGAGGACGCTTGGCGGGGAACACTGGCATTTTACGAGAAGATTTTCTCCTGAAGTGAACGCCGGAAAACTGCTAGCAACCTTTTAGCTCGATAAAAGTACGCCTTGGGAGTTGGTAGCAGTACTCGTGTATTGCTACTACTTTCCTACTCGGTCAAATCCAAATAGCGAGCTCCCCCTCCCTGCTCCGCAGCTTCATCCCCGGGATTCCGTAAAGGGCATTTCTGCATAGACAAACAACCACAGCCAATACATCCCTCAAGATCATCGCGCAACTTGGTTAACTGCTGGATACGCTGATCCAACTCTTCACGCCAGTGAGAAGAGAGTGATGACCAATCCCCCGCATTGGGCGTGCGTTTATTGGGAAGCTCCCCGAAAGCCTCGCGTATTTCCGACAGTGGAATCCCGGTGCTCTGGGCCACCTTGATAATGGCCACTCGGCGCAACACATCCCGCGAGTAACGCCTTTGATTTCCCGAGGTCCGCCAGCTGGCAATCAGGCCTTTGCTTTCATAGAAATGCAGGGCGCTGACTGCCACGCCGCTGCGCTCGGCCACCTCGCCAACAGTCAGCTCCCGCTTGATTTGCTTTGACTTTACCGCTCCTTTTTCGGCCGATTCTTCAGCTGCCATAAAAATGCCCACCAACCATTGACCTAAACATTAGTTGAGGTTTTACACTGCTGCGCAACCTAATGCAAGCGAGGGAGAAAAGTGATGGAAAAGCACCAAGCAAACGGCGTTGCGCAACCAGTCGGTCAAGCCAACCCAAACCTGTTCTTACTACTAGTGGCAGCTGCAAGCCTGAACCCCAAATTTGCTACTGAAATACGCGAGTCTGGAGATACCGCGAAGAGAAACCCAGGGACCTAGAAGCAGCGACTAATAATCATGAAGCACACGACCAGCGGGATACCGTCTCAGAGCCGTATCACATTACTGTGCTTGGCAGCACTCACTATCATGTCGGGGGCCACTGTAGCCCCGTCACTACCTGCACTGCAGCAGTATTTCTCAGGGACACCCAATAGTGATTTGTGGAGCCGACTGGTAGTGACCCTGCCCGCTTTGAGCATCGCCCTCTGCGCTCCATTAGCAGGCTGGATTGCTGATCGCCATGGCCGCCTGCAATTATTGAAAGCAGCCCTGGTACTCTATGGACTATCCGGTCTACTAGCCCTATTTCAGGATAGTCTCGCAGGTATCCTGACTAGCCGCTTACTATTGGGAGTTGCCGTGGCCGGAACAATGACCTCGGTAACAGCCCTGGTGGGGGATTATTTCAGCCGGGAGCAACGCCTAACTTATTTGAGCCAGCAGAGTACTTTTATCAGTATCGGTGGGGTCGTATTTCTAACCCTGGGCGGACTACTGGCCAGCTTACATTGGCGCGCCCCCTTCGCAATTTACTTGTTGGCCTTACTACTAGTTCCAGCAGTTAAAATTTTCCTTTGGGAGCCCATGCGAGTAAGGCCTTTCAAGCACAGAGACCCCAAAAAAGAAAAGCAGGATAACCCGCTTGCATTTTATGCACTACTGGCGGCGGCAACTTTAAATAGCCTGGCTTTTACCCTGATTCCAACTCAGATCCCTTTTTACTTGCGCGAGATAGAAATCTCCTCACCCAGCCTTATTGCTATGGCTATCGCCTCCAGTAATGTTATGGGAGCCATCGCCTCATTATTGATTTACCGGCGAGCCCGGAATCGACTGGGAGTGCTCGGCGTTTTTGTCGCAAGCTTTACTATTATGGCCGCCAGCTTTGGGCTGCTCGCCGGCGCTGAAAACCTGACGGAAATAGTTGCTTTTATTGCCCTCTACGGACTTGGAATGGGTACCCTGATACCACATATCTTTTCTACGGCTCTCGAATCTGCTCCGGAGTCAAAAAGAGGGAAAACTGCGGGATTTCTGACGACTGGAATTTTTCTTGGGCAATTTATTTCGCCTTTCATCAGCCAGCCCTGGATTGATAAAATGGGATATTCCAGTGCATTCTCATCCATGGCTTTAATTTTGATGTTCGCCGCCTCCAGCGCAGCTTTGATATACATCATTAAAATTAAAAAGAATTCTCATTGGCATATACTTCCGGGCTGGGATCGGGAAACTGATCCGACAGGAAAGGTATTCCTCCTTTCTGCCCGATAAATCCACCTGACAACACACAGCCAAAGCCGTACGGTAATTTTGGCAAGGAGAAAAAGTGGAATCGATTATTTCCATCAAAGGCTTGGGAAAAACCTATGCCGAGGGGTTTACCGCCCTGAAGAATATCGACCTGGAAATTCAGCGGGGAGAACTCTTTGCCTTGCTCGGCCCCAATGGCGCGGGCAAGACAACCATGATCAGTATTATCTGCGGCATCGTAAATCCAAGCTGCGGTGAGGTCACTGTCAATGGTTACAATATTCAGCGGGACTATCGCAATGCCCGCAATGAGATTGGTCTGGTGCCCCAGGAGATATCCACCGATGCCTTTGAAACCGTTTGGGCGGCAGTGAAATTCAGCCGCGGTCTATTCGGCAAGGCTCCCAATCCCGCCTATCTGGAGAAAATTCTACGGCAGCTATCCCTATGGGAGAAAAAAGATAACAAAATTATTACACTTTCAGGAGGAATGAAGCGCCGACTGATGATCGCCAAAGCGCTATCCCACGAGCCCAATGTGCTCTTCCTCGACGAACCCACCGCCGGGGTCGATGTGGAGCTACGCCAGGATATGTGGCAAATGGTGCGCGAACTGAAAGAGTCGGGAGTAACCGTTATCCTCACCACCCACTATATCGAAGAGGCCGAGGAAATGGCCGATCGTGTCGGTGTTATCAATCACGGCCAACTGGTTCTGGTTGAGGAGAAAAATGCACTGATGAAGAAAATGGGGGAGAAAGAACTCAGCCTGCAACTGCCCACACCACTGCAACAAATTCCAGAGAGTCTCGCTGACCTGCCACTCAGTCTCAGCAGCGATGGCAGCCAGCTGGTTTATCGCTTTGATATCAAAAGCGAAGACACTGGTCTTGCGGAATTTCTGCGCCGTTTAAATGCCGCCAATATTGAATTCCGCGATTTACACACCCGGGAAAGCTCCCTGGAGGAAATTTTCGTCAACTTGGTTCACGGTGCCCGCCTTGAACGGGAAGAGCAGCTCAGCAAGGAGGCACAGGCATGAATTGGTATGGAATTGGCGCCATCTATAAGTTTGAGATGGCCCGCACCTGGCGTACCCTGATGCAGAGCATCGCCTCACCGGTGCTCTCCACATCTCTCTATTTTATTGTGTTTGGTGCGGCGATTGGATCGCGTATGGGGGATATCGACGGAGTCAGTTATGGGGCCTTTATTATTCCAGGATTGGTAATGCTGGCGCTGCTCAGCGAGAGTATTTCCAACGCCTCTTTCGGAATATTTTTCCCTAAGTTTTCCGGCACCATTTATGAAGTACTGTCCGCTCCCATATCCTCCTTCGAAATCGTCACCGGATATGTGGGTGCCGCAGCGACAAAGTCCATTTTATTGGGGCTGTTGATATTGCTGACCGCTCGCTTTTTTGTGGATTACGAAATTGTCCACCCCTGGTGGATGCTGACATTCCTGGCGCTGACTGCCGTCACTTTTAGCCTGTTCGGATTTATTATCGGAGTTTGGGCCGATGACTTTCAGAAGCTGCAAGTTATTCCGCTGATGATTATTACGCCGCTCACTTTTCTCGGCGGTGCATTTTATTCGATCAGTATGCTGCCGGAAATGTGGCAAAAAATTACCTTGTTCAACCCAGTAGTTTATTTGATCAGCGGCTTCCGCTGGGCTTTTTACGGCGTAGCCGATGTTAACCTGGGGCTGAGTATCGGCATGACTTTGCTCTTTCTGGTGCTGTGCCTCACCACCGTCTGGTGGATTTTCCGCACCGGATACCGCATCAAAACCTGATTCCTCCCCCACGCCGCTGTGCCAACCTTAGTAAAGGCGGTACAGCGGTGGACTTGGCATGATGGAGGAATATCACGAAGGGGGCTGCGTTTGCGGGCAACTGCGCTTTCGCGCCCACGGCTCCCCTCGCCGGGTCAGCCTGTGCTCTTGTCAGTGGTGCAGAAAGCGCAGCGGTAGCCCCATCGGCTTATCGGTCTACTTCAATAGCCTTTCTTCAGGGCCATTTGCAAACCCACATTCTTTACTCCGATGCCTGTCGCTGGATAAAGAGCCAGTTCTGCCCCGATTGCGGCAGCACGCTCACCTGGACACTGGAATTCCTACCCGAATATCGGGGCTTCGGCGGCGGCGCCTTTGATGCACCGGAGTTTATTTATCCCGAGCGCTATGTTTACAGCCGCAACAAACCTGAGTGGCTCCAGGTAGCCACTGATATTGTCCTGTGCCCCGCGATGGCGGAGCAGCCCAAGAATACAGGCAATAATCCCGGCGCTAGTGGTGGGCACACATAAAGGTTCTCACCGCCTTTTGTACGCGTTCACGGCGCTCTTCCTGTGTCGACATTTGTCGGCAACCGATCAAGACCTGCATATGGTGGCAACCCAGCAACAAGCCGATAAAATCTTCCGCCGCTACGGCGGGATTATCCACCTTCAACATCTGTAACTGATTGGCTCTGCGCAGTAGCTGCTCTATCTCCCCCAAAATCCGCTGGGGACCTGCGTCAAAAAATAGCTGGGCCATTTCCGACTCCTGGGATGCCAGGGCACACAAAAGGCGTAACAGACGTACGCTATCCTCGCTCTCCACCATCCCCATAAAAGCGTCGCCAATACGCTCCAGGACCTGCTCTACCGATTCCCCCTCTTCTAAAGCAAAGATGGGCAGGGGCATCATCATTTCGCAGCGAGAGGCAATCGCGGCGCTAAAGAGCGTCTCCTTATCGGAGAAGTGGCTGTAGACCGTAAGTTTGGATACTCCCGCAGCCGAGGCCACCGCATCCACGCTGGTAGCGGCAAAACCGTGGGATAAAAACAGGTCCCGGGCGGCATCCAGAATGGCTTGGCGTTTCACCGGATCCTTGGGGCGACCGCGCTGGGCGGCCGTCTGGGTCTGCTCAGACATAGCTCTCCATATACTAGACTCGTTAGTTCATTAAATATACTATACTCGCCAGTATAACATTGATGGCCGCCCGGCCATGCTTGACCCAGTCACGGATCTGCCTCGACGCGCCAGCGCCGGGGAAGGAAGCCAATATGTACCGAATGCTAATCCTCGCTGCGCTCTCACTCAGCCTTTTGCTGAGCGCTTGTGCCCCCTCTGAATCTCAGGAACAAGAAACCAAACCGCGGCCCGCTGTTATGGTGCGCCCCACCCTGGCCAGCGCCCAAACCGATGTCTATCCCGGTGAGGTAAGAGCCCGCTTCGAGCCGGCACTGGCCTTCCGTATCGGCGGGAAAATCCAGCGGCGCCTGGTAAATGTCGGCGACCGTGTGGAGCAGGGCCAGCCCCTGGCAGAACTGGATACTGAAGACCTGCTGCTACAACTGGATTCAGCCCGCGCCAGCCATACTTCCGCCGAGGCAGACCAGCGCCTGGCTAGCAGTGAACTCTCGCGCCACCGCAAGCTATTGGAAAAGCAGCTGGTGAGCCTATCCCAGTTCGATACCGTAGAAACCCAATTCGAAGCCAGCGAAGCGCGACTACAGCAGGCCAAGGCACAGCTGGATGTTGCCCGCAACCAGGCTGCCTACGCCGTACTCAAGGCGCCGGAAAGTGGCGTGATCGCCCGCCGCATGGCCGAGGCCGGCCAGGTCGTTGCCGCAGGACAAGGCATTTTTGAGCTGGCAGCCGATGGTGAACGGGAAGTGCGTATCGACCTGCCGGAACAATCCATCAGCCGCTTTAAAGTGGGCCAACCGCTAACTGTCGAACTCTGGTCCCAACCGGGCCAATCTTTCCCCGCACGCATCCGCGAACTATCGCCGGCAGCCGATCCCATATCCCGCACCTTTGAAGCCAGGGTCGCTTTCGAAAATAAAGTGAGCGGTGTAGAAATCGGCCAGAGTGCACGGGCATTTGTCCCCAGGGCGGAAAAAACTGATGTACTGCAAGTTCCGATGTCAGCAGTCAGTGCTGACGATGGCGCCGCATTTGTATGGGTATTAAATCCAGAGACAAAAACGCTGCATAAAACCCCGGTCAGCCTGGGCCCCTACGGTGAGGAATTTGTCTCGGTATTTTCCGGGTTGGAACGCAATGACTGGGTCGTGGCCGCAGGTACCCATTTGTTGCAGGAAGGTATGGTGGTGCGCCCTGTGGACCGTATGAACCGCCCCATCGAACAGGGGCCGTCTCTCGCCCATCAGGAATAAATTAAAGACGCGGGAACAATAACGCCTGCCCGCGAAAATTAATTCCCAATAAAGCCTCGATAACAATTTCCAAAGTGCGGCCGCGAAAAGCAGAGCCGCCCTTGAAACAGAGAAACTGCCATGGGTTTTAACCTCTCCGAGTGGGCCTTAAAAAACCGCCCGCTGGTGCTTTACGCAATGATCGTCCTGGGACTGCTGGGAACCTTTTCCTATACCCAATTGGGGCAAAGTGAAGATCCACCCTTTACCTTTAAGGTGATGGTGATCAACACCGTCTGGCCCGGCGCCAGTGCCGAAGATGTGTCCCGCCAGATTACCGAACGGGTAGAAAAGAAATTACTGGAGACCGGCGATTACCAGCGTATCTCCTCTTTTTCGCGTCCGGGGCAATCCCAGGTATTGTTTGTTGCCCGGGACGATATGCACTCCCGTGACATTCCCGATCTCTGGTATGAAGTGCGCAAAAAGGTGGGGGATATTCGCCACACCCTGCCGCCGGATATCCAGGGCCCATTTTTTAACGACGAGTTTGGCACCACCTTCGGCAATATTTATGCCCTCACCGGCAGTGGCTTCGATTACGCACTGATGAAGGACTACGCTGAGCGACTGCAACTGGCCCTTCAGCGAGTTAAGGATGTAGGCAAGGTCGAGTTACTGGGATTGCAGGACGAAAAAATTTGGGTGGAGATATCCAATACCAAATTAGCTTCCATGGGCATTCCACTGTCTGCGGTTCAAAACGCCCTGCAAGCGCAAAACCAGGTCACCGATGGCGGCTTTGTGGATACCGTCAGCGACCGGGTGCGCATCCGTGTGAGCGGACAATTCACCTCCGTCAATGAAATACGCCAGTTTCCTATTACCGCAGATGGCCGCACCCAGCGCCTGGGAGATATCGCCCAGGTCCACCGCGGCTTTAGCGATCCGGCCCAGCCCCGCATGCGCTTTATGGGAGAGGATGCCATCGGCCTCGCCGTGTCCATGAAGGAAGGGGGAGATATTTTAAAGTTGGGTAAAGCCCTCGACGAAACCTTTGCCCGACTACAGGAAGATCTGCCCATAGGTATGGAACTGCGCAAGGTCTCCGACCAACCGGCGGCAGTAAAACGCGGCGTCGGCGAATTCCTGCAAGTGCTGGCCGAAGCCCTGGGTATCGTACTGCTGGTGAGTTTTTTCTCCCTCGGCAGCCGCCCGGGATTAATTGTGGCGCTGTCGATCCCATTGGTATTGGCGATGACCTTCGCGCTGATGCACTACTTCAATATCGGACTGCACAAGATCTCGCTGGGGGCACTGGTACTCGCCCTGGGCTTGATGGTGGACGATGCCATTATCGCGGTGGAGATGATGGCGATAAAAATGGAGCAGGGGCTCAGCCGGCTAAAAGCCGCCGGCTTCGCCTGGACCAGTACCGCTTTTCCCATGCTCACCGGTACACTGATTACCGCCGCCGGTTTTTTACCGATTGCCACCGCCCAATCCGGCACCGGTGAATACACCCGATCTATTTTCCAGGTGGTCACCCTGTCGCTAATCGTTTCCTGGATTGCCGCCGTGGTCTTTGTACCCTATCTGGGCCACTACCTGCTGCCAAACCTGGCGCGACACGGCCACGGCGGTGAAGTGGCAGACCCCTACCAGAAACCCTTTTACCAGCGCTTCCGCCGCTTTATTACCTGGTGCCTGCGCAATCGCAAAACAGTGATCGCAGCCACCCTGGCAATTTTTGTCGGCTCGCTCGCTCTGTTCAAACTGGTTCCGCAACAGTTCTTCCCCTCTTCCGGACGCCTCGAATTGATGGTGGACCTGAAGCTGGCCGAAGGTGCCTCGCTGAAATCCACCGAGCACCAGGCCAAAAGGTTGGAAACCCTGCTGGCGCAAAACGATCAGGTAGAAAATTACGTGGCCTATGTGGGCACCGGCTCCCCGCGCTTCTACCTGCCTTTGGACCAGCAGCTGCCCGCTGCCAGTTTCGCCCAGTTTGTTGTGATGACCCGCAGTGTCGAAGAACGCGAGCAAGTGCGCAGCTGGTTGATCAATACGATGAATGAGGAGTTCCCCACCCTGCGCAGCCGTGTGTCCCGCCTCGAGAACGGCCCGCCCGTGGGTTACCCGGTGCAATTCCGCTTGTCCGGCGAACATATTCGCGAAGTGCGCGGATTGGCCCGGGAAGTGGCCGAGCGCCTGCGGGACAATCCACAAGTGACCAACGTGCACCTGGATTGGGAAGAACCCAGTAAATCTATCAACCTCAATATCGACCAGGACCGCGCTCGCGCCATGGGCGTCAACAGTGCAACCTTGTCCCAGGCTCTGCAAAGCTCCTTAACGGGTATCACTGTGAGCCAATACCGGGAGGATAACGAGCTGATCGACGTGCGTGTGCGCGGTAATGAAGACGATCGCTATGCCCTGCGCCAGTTGGGTAACCTCGCGGTACAAACCGACAGCGGCCGCAGTGTACCGTTGAACCAGATTGCCACCCTGGAATACGGTTTTGAGGAAGGTATTATCTGGCACCGGGACCGCCTGCCCACCGTTACCGTGCGCGCTGATATTTATGGGGAAGAGTTACCGGCGACCGTCGTCAATGCCGTGTGGCCTCAGCTTCAATCCATTCGCGATAAATTACCGCCGGGCTACTTGCTGGAAGTGGGTGGTACCGTGGAAGAATCTGCACGGGGGCAAAAATCGGTCAATGCCGGTATGCCGCTATTTGTGCTGGTGGTCTTTACCCTACTAATGCTGCAATTGCGCAGTATGTCCCTATCCACCATGGTATTCCTCACGGCTCCCCTGGGCCTGATCGGCGTTACCCTGTTCCTGCTGTTGTTTGGCAAGCCCTTTGGTTTTGTCGCCATGCTGGGCACCATCGCCCTGGCGGGAATGATTATGCGTAACTCGGTGATTTTGGTGGACCAGATACAGCAGGATATCAGCCAGGGCCTCAGCCCCTGGGATGCAATTGTCGAGTCGACGGTAAGACGCTTCAGGCCGATTGTTTTGACAGCGCTGACTGCGGTATTGGCGATGATTCCACTGTCCCGCAGTGACTTCTTTGGCCCTATGGCGGTCGCCATTATGGGCGGATTGATTGTCGCAACCGGACTCACCCTACTGTTCCTGCCAGCACTCTATGCCGCTTGGTTCCGAGTGCGGGAAGAACACAATGAAGAGGCGGTGGAAAATAGCCCTGAATTTGGCGGGCCCATGACCCCAAATGCCACTACAGATTAAAATCACCGGGTAATCCAACAAAAAAGGCGGCGCAGGCTTTCACTGCGCCGCCTTTTTTATTTCCTAAGATTGTGTCAGGGAGTCGTAAACAATCCCGGTCCAAATATCCGGTGTCATAAAACCCTGGCCATACTGCGCATCAAATTCCGCTGTGGGCTTTGCAGAAATCACTTCCTGCCGGGTTTTACCCTCATCCACCATCGCTTTCACTTTGTCCCTAAGCCCTGCCAGTATATTGCGCTGCTGTTGCAGTTCTGCCCGATTACTGAGAGGACCGTGACCGGGAATAATTTTTGTATCTTCCCCCGCCATTGCCAGAGCGGTGTCCATAGCTGCGATCATGCCATCCACCGAGCCGCCGGAAGAGAGGTCTATAAAGGGATAGTTGCCGTTAAAATAAATATCCCCCATATGAATCACATCGGCTTCGGCAAAATGCACGATGGAGTCACCATCCGTGTGCGCCGGCCCCACATGTTGGACCTTTACCCTATCGCCATTCCAGTAAAAGGTAGTGGCATCGGTAAAGGTTATCACCGGTAATGCTTCTGGGGGAGACGGCTCAACCTTCCGCTTGAACGCCTCAATAAACTGCTCGGTACTTACCCGTTTGCGCACATTCTCGTGAGCCACAATCAGGGCGCCGCTTTTACCCAGGTTTTCATTGCCGCCGGTATGATCTCCATGCCAGTGGGTATTAATGACAAAACGCAAAGGTTGCTTGGCTAACTCAGCTACTGCCTGTTGAATTTTTGCGGTCAAAGGCGCGTATTGGTCATCCACCATAAAGGTGCCGTCCTCTCCCACCAGTACTGCAATATTGCCCCCAGCCCCTTTGAGCATATAAACATTGCCAGACACGGCTTCACTACTAATTTCCACATTGGCAAACCGATCCTGCGCAGAGGTAAAAGATGCAGCCAATACAGAAACCGCCAGGGCGACGAAACCTACTACGTTCTTCATAAGAACTCCCAGTTGTTATTATTTCTTTCCAATATCTTTGGCAACTGATTATTTAGCTCAGGCTGCCTGCTTCAATAAAGTTTCTCGCTGCTGCGCCAACATCTCCAACAGCAGATCCGGTCGGTCAGTCACAATGCCGTGTACGCCCAGATCAATATAGCGCCGGTAATTCTCCATACCATTCACTGTCCATACCGCCAAGTGGACGCTCTTCTTATCAGCGGCTCGCACCATACTTTCAGTAACTACGGGAATACCTTTTTGCTCCATCGGTAGCTGCATCGCGCTATAGCTTGGGCGCAGCAGTTTTTCTGCTCGGAGTAACTGTGCAATATAAAATACCACTGCCTCTACGGTAGGCGTGCCTGTTGCCACTTGCGGACAGAGTCGACGAAACTCATTAATCACCCCTTGGTGAAATGAGGAAACAACGACCTGCTCGCCTTTTCCACACTTTGCCAGCACATCCTTCAACACTTTTGCCGTGCGATACTGGCGGCTTTTAATCTCCAGTATCATTGGCATATCCCCCACCATTGCCAGCGCCTCTTGCAGAGTCTGCACTCGCAGGGGATTTTCTCTATAGGGGTAATGCTCTCCATCTCGGGTCCAGAGATAGGCAACATTTAACTGTCGCAACTGCTCTAGAGTCTTATCTTCTACAAACCCCGCACCATCAGAAAACATTTCCAGCTCCCTGTCGTGAACCAACACTAAATGACCGTCGGCAGTGAGCCACAGATCCACTTCAATAGCATCCACGCCCAGTTGCACCATTTTTTCAAGGTAAATCGCCGTGTTTCCTGGGTAGAGGCCGTTGCCGCAGTCATTACCATGTGCGATCACCATCGGCCCCTCCCCCTGAGGAAACCACAGGGGGCAAGGTTTGCCCGGTGCAGACAGGGCATAAAGAAAAAGGACGACTAGGGCAATTAAAAAGAACGACAACCAAAACATGCTCACCACACTTATTATTTTGTCAGTTTTCAAGCTGGATAGTGTTAGCTTCGATTACGCCTCTTCCACTAATTTGGCAACAGAATCAGTGTCAGCAAACACGGTATTCTTTTTGGACTCTTCTTTCTCCGCCGGTTCTTTAGCCTCACTGCCAGTTCCCTGTTTCTGACGGACATATAAAGCCTGTAACCAGAGGGGAACAAAAATAACGATGTCGTAAAAACGATTAACCAAAACACCTAAGTGCAGTGAAGCCATCGCCAAAAACCGCAGTATTATGGTCATTCCCCGCAGGGATAAGCCCACACCAATACCAATTACCGTTCGCGCTGAACGGATAAACTGCTCCAAAGGAATTGCCAGAAAAGCCAGAATCAAGGGAAGCACAAACCCAAGTCCCATCTGTGCCAGAGGAATTGGCCAAAGCTGCTCAGAACCTAATAACTGCTGTTGCAGAATCAACTCACGTGAGAAAGCCAGGTTTCCACCGACTACAGCCAAAACCAATAAGAGTGCCAAAGCCACTCCCAGCAATAACCTGCGCGTACTCTCACCGAGGGAACCTACCGCAGGAAACATTCGAGTAACCTGCAAGCATTCCATAATCAACAATCCGACAGTGATCTGCAAAAAGATAACCACTGCGGCTGAAATACTGGCGAGACTATAACTGCCAAGTGAAGCTTCAGCGCCCAGTACTGCCGCCATAGGCTGTGCCAGTAACTGAAAATTCACCATAGCGCCAGCTAAAGCAACCACTAATACCAGAGAAGCTGTCAGAAAGCGGCTGAAAGAGGATGAAGACAGCAAGTGAAGGCTTTTATCCGTTTCCTGTAAAATCTCTTCGTAGCGCTCCATATGGCCATCCAGCGCTTTGGCCCGCCGAATAACCGATTCTACATTTTTGTTAATACGTCCCAATGTCGAAAGCATTGCACGCCAACTGGGCAGCATACGTTTTAGTAATTGATGCCTCTCTCGGGTGGACTCACGATAGGACTCCAGAGCTTTGGACTCGGCCTTGCGCATAGACTGATTAATAGTATCGAGAACATCTGCTACCACAGGGTCCTCTTTGCCAGGAATTTCCGAAACAGCTCGAATAGCCCTGGCCCAGTTTGACGGTTCCGGTGCTATTTCAGCACTGCGTACATAGTCTTCATCCAAGCTGCTGAGTTGTTCACAGAGCTTTCTATGTAAGGTTGGATACAGTGCCAAATCCCGATGTACGGTTTGCTCAATACGTTCAAATTCTCTTTCAATCTGGCGCTCTGCCGTGTCCCTGCCTTCGGCAAAAAGTACTTCTCGATTGCGCTCTACCAGTCTTTGTTCTGCGGAATCAATATTACCCGCGATAAAGCGCAACGCCCGATGGCCCAGACGCGCTATTGCATATACGGCGCGATGCACAGGCTCACGGGCCAGGAACAAAACAATCAATCCCAGGATGCCCCAAAGCCAAAGTGGTAAACTTTGCATTAGTTGACTCATCTCTCCCCCCTTCATTATCAGCCCAATTGGCCTCTATCCTAACAGCTGCGGACAGCACATTCGCCCAAAAGTTCACAATTTGTACAGGAGTATGACGACAGCTTTGCCACTAGGATCAGGCCCTAATATTGGAAACACTGGGAAAGCTGATATAGACGCAGGGCCGTTAAGGCGACCCAACAATACGGAACCATACAGGTGACATCATTAAGTTACCTGAAAACAGTTGTTCTTTTACATCAATTTAAGTTTATCCCGTTAGAAATTAAAAAAATAAACGTCTACATCTAGTAGAGAAAATCAACAATAAAGCACAATAGTTGCCAAAGAAAAAAACAGCACCATATGCGAGACACAAAATGCCAAAAAAATAAATTGCACGCATACCTTTCAAAACTTTGACTGAGAAAAACAATACATTTCCAAACTTAAAAACCACATCCAAACCAAACCAAAAATATTCAACCTCCATAAATAAGGCACATTTTTTCCTAAGCCTTACCCCTCCTACGTCTACACTCCAAACTAAATTCTCATTGAGTGAGTGTTTTTCCCTAACACGGCAGAAACAATTTTACGCTGACTCCCACGTCGTCATGGCAGATAACGTGGGGTAATTTTGGGAACCTAAACGACAGGAGTCGATGGAAGGTCAAACTCTTATTTTAAGAGAGATCTATCTGTATCAAGGAGAGGTACGAGGTATATGCCGGTTCTTTTTTTTAGCAACTCCGGCCTTCAAGGCGATCTATTATTTTCACTGTTTTCGCAAGCTATTCCCATACCCTGGGAAAAATCTAGCATTGGAAAACAAAAAAACTGCCTGCAGCATTATCAGGCTATCGTGATAGATTGTTGGCAAATTGGTGTGAGTTCTGACTCAAAGCAGTTTCTTTCAGACCTAAAGAAGATTAGTCATGCAAAAGCTTTACTGATTAATCTCCCAGCCAACCTACCCATTCATATATCGGAAAAGTTACGCCAGAAAGGTTTTCACCTACTTTGTGATAGCAATACCAGTCAGGAAAACCTTATTCACAAATTGGATACCGCGATTCACAGTGCCGAGGGGCGACAACATATCAGCCCACAAAACTCCCTCCCTCTTACCCGCAGGGAACAGGAAATACTCGGACAACTCACTACCGGTGAACCCAACAGTGTGATCGCAACAAAATTGCACCTTAGCGAACACACTGTGAAAAATCACATGTATAACATTTTCCGAAAAATTGGAGTTAAAAACCGGCTGCAGGCCAGTAATTGGGCCAAGCTCAATCTCCAGGAAGAGAGGATATGAGACTAACCCTGTTGATGTTGACACTGTGTGCATCCTTGGCCTTTGGCCAGGATGACACAGAGGTCCCTCCAGCAGATACCGATTCTGGAAAACTCGAAGACGAAATCAGTGGATTCAATATTGATCGAACAATAACCCGTACCGGGCACGATTTTGCCCGCTATATGAGCGAATACAGAAACCTTAATTATCCAGATGCCACTTACAACTTAACTATTTACGAAAGACCCTCAGCACGTTGGGGAAATCTCATCTGGGTTACCTATAACGACAAAATTGTTTTCAGGCGTTTTATCAGTCCAAGCACCAATAATATTCATCGCTTGGCCGATGAGGCCGCGCAATATATTCACCAGGAAGTACTGCAAGCGCGTGTTCGCAGCTCACTCACAGACACCTTTGATTTGGGTAAGGATGAATTCTAATGAAGATCAAATCATTACTGGGTACCGCTTTTTTTCTCTGGCGGCGTTCTCATATCATCACGTCTCGGCCACCGAATTAATCTATGAACCGGTAAACCCCAATTTTGGTGGCAACCCACTCAATGGTACTTACCTTCTGCAAAATGCGCAGTCACAAGATACTCACGAAGATCCGGATAAACCAGACAGCCTCTATGAACAACCCAGTGCTCTGGATAGGTTCAGCGACTCGCTGGAAACCCGCCTGCTAAACCAACTTCTAACCGATGTTGGTGATGGTAATAGTGGAGAACTGATTACAGACGACTTTATCGTACAAATCGTTGATAACGATGGTGTCCTGACAGTACTTATCACCGACCGCAGTACCGGAGATAAAAGCGAAATCGTTGTAAGCGGGCTAAACCCGACAAACTAACGAACGTTTAAATTTCAAAGGATTCTTTGGCAATGCGTAATGCAATAAAAAAAGTGATAGCTTTGCCCATCGTAGCGACATTAATGACGCTAAGTAGTTGTTCCGCGGTCAAAGATGTGGGCGATGCACTTTTTGGTCCGGGCATCACAGATGCAATGCTCACCCCGAGGAAAAACACCTATCGGGACCTGATCAACCTTCCGCAACCGAAGGGTAAAATATTGGTGGCGGTATACGGTTTCCGCGATCAGACTGGCCAGTACAAACCCGCACCAAACAGCAGTTTCTCTACCGCAGTCACCCAAGGTGGCGCGGCCATGCTGATGGACGTACTCAATGAGTCCGGCTGGTTTATCCCGTTGGAACGTGAAGGGCTGCAAAATCTGCTGACAGAGCGGAAGATTATCCGTGCAGGATTAACCAAGCCGGATATTCCCGTCAATAACAGTGTGCCACTTCCCACACTTGTGGCTGCAAATGTCTTATTAGAAGGCGGTATCGTTGCCTACGATCAAAATATTCAAACCGGTGGCGCAGGTGCTCGCTATTTTGGTATTGGCGCAGACGAGCAGTATCGCGTGGATCAGGTAACAGTAAACTTGCGGGCCATAGATATTCGCTCTGGGCGGGTATTGCACTCCGTTTTAACTTCAAAAACGGTCTACTCCAAGGCAATCAGTGCCGATGTTTTTCGCTATGTAAAATATCGGCGCCTGTTGGAATTAGAAGCTGGTACTACTTATAACGAACCCGCACAGCTTGCTATGCTTTCAGCGATGGAATCTGCTGTGATTCATTTGATCAGTGAAGGCATCGTGCACAACTCTTGGGCACTTGCCAATCCGGATGAGATTGAAAATCCGATATTGCAGTACTACCTCAATGACAGCACTGTCATTATGTAGAATCAATGACTGACAAATTAGATTTTTAAGCCCGGCTTAAAATTGGGATACTTGGAAAGATGTACCATAAATTCAGAATTATTTTTTCTGCCACCCTAGCAATGGCTGTTGTTAACCTTCCGGGTTTAGGCCATTGCTCAGACTTGGATTCCAGTAGTGAATTGGCTGTTGCGAGCGAATTAAGCGCAGCCAACCTTTACTCCGTCACAAATTTAACCGTTATCAACCAGGAAGGTGGAAACAACAACATACATACCCGCCAATCAGGTAGTAACAACTACACTTCTGCTCACCAGGACGGCAATAGAAATAGTTTATCGGTCACCCAATCTGGTGAGGATAATATTGTCACATCGAGTCAGGTCGGGAATTACAACTATTCAATGTTGATACAAATAGGTTTTGAGAATTTTATAGATATCGACCAGTATGGAGTTGGCAATACTGCGGGCATATCCCAATTTGGAATACAAAATAGTGCCCATGTGGAAGAGATTGGCAGCTTTCATAACGTCAATATTTACCAAAGTGGGAATGGCCTTCACACCTCGGTCACTGTTACCGGAACCGCTACAACAACGTATATTAGCCAATATGACTAATAACTAATAATACTTCTCTGGTTTCCCTTCATCTGATTGGACTTCTTTACTTCAATTCATGTAAGCTTATTAAGTGACAATAATGATTACAGCAACTTAGAAAATTTATCAGAAATGTGATTATTTGAACCTCGCGCCGTATAAAAGAATTTTCTGACAAGCTTTATCACCCCACCTTAAAAAAAGAACTTTCTTCCTAAAGTTTCAAGACTTCTGCCCTATAGCCACAACCTCCAAAGACGACAAAACTCTATTCAGCATCAAGCTGCTGTTAAAAATGATATTGCTAGATGTTTCACAAGGAATGTGAAGGTTAGAAGCAGTCGGTTTCACTCCAGATAACTCACATACGCCTGACACAGCCGTATCGTGTCCTGAGACAAAACACTCCCAATATCTAATGGTGCTGAATTCTTTTATTTGTAAAAAGCTGTACAGCTATATTTGACATCCCTATGGAGTTACTGATGACTAAGTACACACCTATTGCCGCCAGTGTTCTTCTGGCGATCGCCAGTACCGGAGCCTTAGCTACCAACAATACCGCCATTCTCAACCAAAATGGCACTGGCAATATGGCCACGGCTGATCAGAGTGATGCCACTGTATCCAACAACCTGATCACACAAAACCAAACTGGTGACAACAACGTAGTTTATGCAGAGCAAACCAGCTTTAATGATTCCGGTGTAATTACCCAAACTCAAGTCGGAGATATGAATGACGCAGAGTCCTTCCAGAATGATTCCAGCACTGCGATTGTTACTATCACCCAAATCAACGACGGTCACTTTGCAACAACTACACAAAATTTTGTAGATACCAGCGTTGCTACTGTCACCCAAAGTGGTAGTCCGCAAGTAGCAGCAGTAACTCAAGTTTCCAGTACAAATGATAATGCTGTAGTGACTCAGTCTGGCGACGGCAATGTAGGTAATGTTATCCAAACTAACGGTTCATTTAACACCGCACTCTTAACCCAAACAGGAACCACCAATACTGCAACTTCTACTCAAACTTCCAGTACCTCGAGCACTGTTAACGCTACCCAGGCAGGTACCACAAACTCTGTAATACACATTCAAACTTTGGCCACCAACAGTACCTCTGTTTCCTTCCAGGATGGCACTTCCAACACATTCACTACATCACAGACAGCAGGTGATGGGAACTACAGCGAGGGCTTCCAAAATGGTACTACTCAGGGCTTGACTCACATTCAAGTTGGAGATGATCACTGGGCTTATACTGAGCAAGTGGGCACCACCAATATTGGCGTGATCTCCCAGACAGGCTTTGATAACTATTCTGAAGGCTACCAGGATGGAACGTTCAATAGCTTGACCGTTACCCAGCCAGGAGATTTCAATACCACTGTCGCCTCGCAGACCGGTAATAACAACGTTATTGCCGTAACTCAGGCAACCGATACCAACATGGCTACACCTACACAGGTAGGTGATTTCAACATGGCAATTATCATTCAATAGTAAAGGGGGTAGGCCGGCTTAATTGGCCGGCCTATTTTCAACTTGGTGGGCTAAGTGCAAGCTTCAATTATTATTACTAGCCCTAAATTCCCATGAAACAACCATTTCATGCATTTAATGCCACCCCCCAAATCAGCTGGCATTATTTGCCATAGCTAGTTCAAAAAAGAACTTTATTCCTAAGGTTTCGGCACTTCCGTCCTATGGCTGTAACTCCAGAAGACGACAAAACTCTAATCAGCATCAAGCTGCTGTTTAAATGGTATTGCTAGGTTTCACAAGGAATGTGAAGGTTATTAAGCAGTCGGGTTCATCCCAGTTTCCTCACATACTTCTGGCACGGTTGTAATATGCCTGAGGATGAGACTCTTCCAATATCAAATGATGCTGTTTTCTTTTTGTTTGTAAAAGCTGTACAGCGATATTTGACATCTATATGGAGTTACAGATGACCAAGTACACACCTATTGCCGCCAGTGTTCTTCTGGCGATCGCCAGCACCGGAGCCTTCGCATCGAACAATACCGCCATTCTCAATCAGAACGGTACTGGTAACATGGCAACCGCTGATCAGAGTGATCCGACGGTAACTAATAACCTGATCACCCAGACTCAAACTGGTGACAACAATGAGGTTTACGCAGAGCAAACCAGTAGTAATAACTTAGGAGTAATTACTCAAACTCAAGTAGGAGACTTGAACTTTGCGGAGTCTTTTCAAAATGATTCTAATGTTCCTGTCGCTACTATCACGCAAATAGATGATGGACAGATTGCTACAACGGTCCAGAGTTTTGTAGACACCAGTGTTGCAACTATTACCCAAAGTGGTGGATCACAACTTGCAACTACCGCTCAGACCACTAGTGCAAATGATACTCTAGTCATTAATCAGTCCGGTGATGGTAATGTTGCTGCAGGCATACAAACCGCTACATCATTAAACTCAGCGGTTATTAGTCAAACAGGTACTAATGGCACTGCTTCAGCGACACAAAGTGGCACCACATCAAGTAGCATGACGATGATTCAAGCGGGAGACACCAATGTAGTCGCCCATCAGCAAGTCTTGGCCAGTAACAGTACAACACTCTCCTTCCAGGATGGCTCTTTCAACACCATCTTCTTCAGCCAATCTGACGACGGCAATTATAGTGAAGGTTTCCAGAGCGGTACTGGCCAGACTTTGGTACACAATCAAAGTGGTGGTGATCACTGGGCTGTCACCGCACAGGTAGGGACGTCTAACGTAGCTGTTGTTACGCAGGTAGGTTTCGATAACTTTTCATCAGCAGCCCAGGACGGCACGTTCAATAACTTAACTGTGACGCAGCCTGGTGACTTTAACACCACTACGGCATCACAACTTGGCAACTTCAATACAATTACCGTTACTCAGTCTACGGATCTTAATGCAGCAGCGCCTGCTCAAGTAGGTGATTTCAACATGGCAATTATTATTCAGTAGCCAAAATTAAGGCCGACTTTTAAAGCCGGCCTTTTTATCTGAAAAAATTTATCGGTTTATATTGTGCTAAACAAGTATTAACCCCTATATACACGTAGAATCAGCCCCACAAAATCCAAACCTCTCCCGACTCAGCTTACCAAAAATGGCACGCTACAGTAGACCAGGGCGATCTCATTGCTGCGAAAAATCCAGCTGCCAAAATTAAAATTGGAGACCCCTACACATTTAATACTACCCAAAACAGTAATAATATGGGATTTATTTTTAAGCAACCCTGATTAGGGCTTTAAACAAGGGTCGCCCTATCGAGCCCCTAACTGAATTTCATTTAAGTCCACTTATCCAGCAACCTTAGTGCTCTAGCGTAAAAAACAACAACAAAGAAAATATTCCTATTTTTTAGGCACTAACTTCCCATAGCAATATTTGAGGCTTACGATAAAACTCATACCAGCATCAGGGTATTGTCAGGTACTCCAGAGATAATACCTATTAGGGATAGCAATAAAACAAGGTGTGCCAAACTCCTTGCGCAATAAATGCCATACCCTATCTATGGAGTCTTTTGTCCTTCCTAGGCTTGATGCTTCACCGCAACTGAAATCATGGGGATAAGAAAAATCCACCTTACCTTCAATCGGAGATATCGATGCGAATCCATACACCAATTTCCGTGGGCATCAGTCTATGCCTTGTCGGGTCAATTACTTATGCGGATGGAAATACAACTACCGTGGAACAAACGGGTAACAATCACCAGGTGACTGCAAACCAAGTAGACCCAACAACAACTAACAACCTTATTGAGGTTATTCAGGCAGATGAAGCACAGGTTAGCAAAAGCCGGCAAGACACTTCAACCAACTTGAGTATCATCAGGCATGAACAGGTAACGCTGGGGAATGAAGCTGACTCGACTCAAACTAATTTTTCAGATGATGCAGAGGTAAATATCTATCAGGAGGGCGCTGGAAATTTCGCCTCTACTTTACAGGACAGTACATCTTCTAGCTTTGTTGACATTTCTCAGTTCAATTCTGCAAATGACATCATTTTCTCCCAAACAGATAGTAGTTTCGATACAGTCAACCTCTATCAGTCTGGCTTTGATAACCAGATGTTAGTGACTCAAACTACCACCACGTTTAACAGCCTAAATGTGTCTCAAACGGGTGATCAAAATAGCGCAGATGCCGAACAAACAGGGTTTGATAATCTGTTGACCTCCTCGCAAACGGGCAATCTGAATACTTACTTTTCTATACAAACGGGTGACATCCTGGTAGCAACAAGTACCCAGATAGGAGATGGTAACATTAGTACCCAGACCCAGACGGGAGATATTTTGTTGGTTTCTACGCTACAAGATGGTACTGGCAATATGTCCATCGTGGATCAAGCTGGAGCAATGCAAACTGCAAGCAGTACCCAGATAGGAACAACTAACCTTCATACTATTACCCAAAGCGTCGACAATCAAACGGCTATTGGCATTCAGAATGGTATGTTAAACCAAGGATTTATCATGCAGTAGCGGCATATTCGTTCCGGCTGAAAGTTATTATATTTTCAATATACATAGAGGAAAGAATGCATTTTTTAATGCCAGCTTTAATTTATGAGTCACTTACAAAGCTACCCAAAGAATGGCATTCTTTCCTTACCTGATAAAAATACTGCATCAATATTTTCTTACGTAGCAGTGGTTTCAAAATTCTTCGTCTACAGTTTTCCATGTAAACGATTTCTCACATTTTGACGTTACTCACTTCACAGGTAACACAGGCAAAAGTTTTAACGACCGGATTTACCACTAGACGGTAATACACAGGAGTTAGCCGTGCAGAAGATTACCGTAATTCCACTGGTACTGGCGATATCTGCCACCAGCTTGGGTTATGCTGCAGAAAATACTACATTAATCACCCAAAGTGGCTCCAGTAACTCAGCTGTAGCGGATCAAACTGACCCAAGCGCTATCGATAATCACCTGGAGATCAGTCAGGACGGCTCTGCTCATATTGCAGAGGCCGTACAGCAAAACGAAATTGAAAGCTCAATTATCCAAATACAAGAAGGCAGTCTTAACGACGCCTATAGCCTGCAAATGGATGGGATCGCAAATAGCGTAGAAATATTCCAGTCGGGCTCTAATAATCGTGCCAGTAGCTATCAATTAGCCACACAGCATGGGCAATCGACAATACGCCAGGTGGGGTCCGGTAATGAGGCAGAGATCCAACAACACCTCGGTAGCGATAATGTCTCTGTTATTGAGCAAATGGGCGAACTCCACGGCGCATTAATTGGACAATATGCAAGCTTTAATTCCGATGCGATGATTTTCCAGCAAGGCTCAAGTCATGAAGCCATAATCAGCCAGGAAGGCACCGGGCACTACGCCAGTATCCAACAGATCGGCGCCGCCAACAGCGCAGATGTCGCCCAGTCCGATATGTACAACGAACTGGACCTCTATCAGGACGGCGAGGGCAACATGGCCACCATCGTGCAAGTGTCCTGGTATAACAGTGCCTATGTCACTCAGGACGGCTTCTTGAATTCCGCCAATATTATGCAGGCCGGCAATGGTGGATTAGGCGGTGGCCATATGGTGATCGTCAATCAGTCTGGCAGTATGAATGATGCAACTGTGATTCAAAATGGTTTCTCCCAATCTGCCAATATTACCCAAACCGGTACCGGTAATACGGCAGTGGTTTTACAGTAACGAAGTTATTACCAGTCGGAGTAAGGTCAACTTATTCCGACTGGATTCCTGAGGTAAAAGCATTCATTTCTTGATACTTATTTCTCATTAAATTGAGACTAAAGCCCTATAGAGACTTACTATACCGCCATCAACAATGAAAATAGCGGTAGTTGGTTCAGTTCGCTTTTGGCGCTCTTAATAATTACTGTCCGGAATTTAATATCCGGCAGTAATTTTCCTATGTTTACTTACCGACACCGCACTTCAAAGCCGTAATTTTCATGCTCCTTGTTATGTAGTCGTGGAGGTATTCGTGAAAAAATTTATTTACTCACCGGTAGTCACATTTATCGCTTTTCTGTCCGTCAATTCCGCCTTTGGAAATGACCAAACCATAGAGCAGATACAAATTGGTATTGGCAATAATGCCGTTGCCAACCAAAGGTTTCCGCTTAATGAGAGCAACTTGATCCTGCAAGAGCAAATTGGCTTTTTCAATGACGCCACTGGCATTCAATCCATAGAAATTAACAGCACGATTTCCCAATTCCAAACTGGCCGCAATCATTTTTCCAGAGTCTCTCAATCTACTGGGAGCGACAATGCGGGACAGAGCGTACAAATTGGCTCTAATAGCAGATCGCTCACCCGACAGGTTAACCAAATAAACGGTTTCTCCCTGCACACTCAGGATGGCCAGGGACAGGTTGCCACCACGGTACAAATTTCTGGGGCCAATAACAGCGTCAATATTGAGCAGACAGATAGAGCCAATGTCGCCGCCGTGGCACAAGTATTCAGTTTTACGGGTAATGCTTCAATCTCACAGGCGGGCTTGCTTAATTTAGGTGTCAGCGAGCAAACTGGCATCGCTCACGAATCTTCAATTACCCAGACAGGTGCACTTAACTTTTCCGAAATGGAGCAATTGGGCGCAGGAAATTTATCGTCAGCTTCACAGGAGGGTTTATTAAATTCAGCAAATTCTCTGCAAGCTGGTGTTGGCAATAGCAACCAATCAAACCAAATTGGGCTGGAAAATACCGTTTCATTTTCTCAACTAGGCCTGAATCAAATGGCCAGCAGTACCCAGATTGGCCTCTCTAACCAGGTCCAAGCCAGCCAGATGAGAGCGGGAGTATCGAGTAGTACCCTACAGATCGGCACTTCCAACAGCAGTCATGTTTCCCAATAGAATAAGTCCACCTAAATTCCTACGCTGTTCATAGCAACAGGCAAAAGCTATAGAGGGGGAAAAAGTAAATTCGGTACTGTGCAATAGCACTTTCTTCTCAAGGATTTACAACTTCTCTCCTATAGCGACTGCCTCAATTCCCAGCAAGAATATTGGGGACGGAACGAAATTTTGGACTCCTAAGCAGTATCAGGGAAGCCATCAAAATGTATCAGTCCTACCCTTCCGCTAACCTGTTTGACTGGCGGCAATGCCTTTGCGGCAACGCTGCTCCCCCTCTTTACAGTGATACCTGCCCCTCCGGCTAGGTGCACCTGCTGTAAAACCCTTGGCGCAGGATGACGTGCCACCCCCTTTTCAGCCATTTAGGCTGGTAATTCACCGTGTGATATTCATTGAAGTTTGTAGTAATGGAGACACTCATGAAGACTTTAACCCCTATCGCTGTAGCCCTAACCCTGGCCATCAGTGGAACCGCTTATGCGGGCGGTAACACAGCCACTCAGGACCAGAATGGCGGCCACAACAATGCCACCATCACTCAGACCGGGCCGCTGACCTGGGATAACAACGCTATGCAGGAGCAACACGGCCACAGCAATGATGCGGAGATCACTCACAGCATTGAACTCGGCAGCTATGGCTACCAGTATCAGGAAGGTGATCATCATTCGGCGGAGTTGCTGCAAAGCGGCGGTGCCGGCAATGAGTCGTTCAGCTTCCAGTCCGGCAACACCAACGTATCTGAGACCTACCAGATTGGACAGCTGGGCAGTTACTCCGCCCATCAGCAATCTGGTGACAACCACTACGCCCTCACCTATCAGTTTGCTGGTGCTGGCAACATGGTGATGATTAGCCAAATGGACAGCCACAACACGGCAACCGCCACCCAGGTTGTGAGCGTTGGTTCTGAGACCGTTATCCGTCAGAGAGGGGAATTGCACAACGCAGATACCTTCCAGAGCGGATTCGGTCACGATGCAGGCATGCGCCAGTCCGGTGAATCCAACGATGGTGATATCCGCCAGGTGGGTGGTGATCACTACGCCCGTATGCGTCAGCGCGGCCACAATCATGAAGCCGATATTTCCCAGGCTGGATATGACCACAGTGCGAGCGCCCGCCAGAGAGGCCACCACAATGACGTGTACCTGGGACAAATCGGTTCCGGACACACCGCTACAGCACGCCAATCAGGGCACAACAACAATAGCCTGGTGGGACAGTTTGGCCTCTACGAAACTGCGACGGTAATGCAGTCTGGCCACGCTAACCAAAGCCTCGTATTCCAGTAGAACTGGCAACAACAAAAAAGGGCGGCCCATGGCCGCCCTTTTTTATCACCTGTAATTTACAGGTGCTCAACCGCATCGATTTCGTACTCCACCGCACCGGAAGGTGTTTGGACTACCACCACATCACCCACTTCCTTGCCAATCAGCGCACGGGCAATCGGAGAGTTCACCGAAATCTTGTGCTTTTTAACATCGGCCTCGTCGTCACCCACAATTTTGTATGTGACTTCCTTATCGTCATCCAGGTGAATAATCGTTACCGTAGTACCGAAAATTACCTTGTCACTGGGCTCGATGCTTTTCACATCAATGACCAGCGAGTGGGATAGCTTGCTCTCGATTTCCTGGATACGGCCTTCGATAAAGCCCTGCTTTTCCCGCGCTGCGTGGTATTCGGCATTTTCCTTCAAATCACCGTGTTCGCGCGCTTCAGCAATCGCCTGTACAACAGTAGGGCGTTCAACTTTCTTCAGATTGTCCAGCTCTGAGCGCAGCGCCTCTGCGCCTTCAACGGTCATTGGTACCCGGTTCAATGTGGGACCTCCATTATTGTTACGACGAAACCGGGCCCAGTGAGATCACAGGGCCCGGTTGGATTTCACAAGTTGGTTTTAAAGCTATTAGGACAGCTTTACGACACGCTGGTGAAGGTCTTGCAGGCGGCGAACCTGCAGCGGCTGCTCCTGACGCATGGCCATCGCCATGGCCTGGGCCGCTGCCAGGGTGGTGGTGTAACACACCTGGTGGTTCTCGGCACTGCGACGGATATCCGCAGAGTCGCGAATCGCCTGGCGCCCTTCGGTAGTGTTCACTACCAATGCAATCTCGTCGTTCTTAATCATATCGACGATATGCGGGCGACCTTCACTCATCTTGTTGACGGTTGTAACGGGAATATTGTTTTCTTGCAAGACCTTGGCGGTGCCACGGCTGGCAATTACTTCGAAGCCAAGCTCCACCAGATCGCGAGCTACGCCCACTGCGTCGGCCTTGTCGAAGTCACGCACAGAGATAAATGCGCGTCCGGACTCCGGCAGGCGGTCGCCAGCGGCAACCAGGCCCTTGTCGAAGGCCTCTGCGAAGGTAGCGCCTACGCCCATTACTTCGCCGGTGGATTTCATCTCGGGGCCGAGAATCGGGTCCACTTTCGGGAACTTGTTGAACGGGAATACAGACTCTTTAACGGAGTAGTAGTCCGGCACGATTTCTTCGGTAAAGCCCTGCTCCTGCAGGCTGATACCCGCCTGACAGCGCGCAGCCACTTTCGCCAGTGAAGTGCCGATGCACTTGGAGACGAAAGGTACAGTACGGGAAGCGCGCGGGTTCACCTCGATCACGTAGATCTCGCCGTCCTGGTAGGCCAGCTGGGTATTCATCAAGCCAACTACGCCCAGCTCGCGAGCCATGGCTTTCACTTCTTCGCGCATACGGTCCTGCACATCCGCCGGCAGGCTATAAGGCGGCAGGGAGCAAGCGGAGTCACCGGAGTGAACACCACACTGTTCGATATGCTGCATGATGGCGCCGATCACAACGTCCTTGCCATCGGATACCGCATCGATATCCACCTCAATAGCGGCGTTGAGGAAGTGGTCCAGCAGTACCGGCGCTTCGTCGGAAACCTGTACCGCTTCTTTCATATAAGTGAGCAGCTCGTCTTCTTTGTAGACGATCTCCATGGCGCGGCCGCCCAGTACGTAAGATGGGCGCACAACCAGCGGGTAGCCCACGTCTTTCGCCGCCTGAATGGCTTCGGAGACAGAGCGCACGATAGCGTTCTTCGGCTGCTTGAGGCCGAGACGCATGATCATCTGCTGGAAGCGCTCGCGGTCTTCGGCGCGGTCGATCTGCTCTGGTGTGGTACCGATAATCGGCACACCTTCGTTGGCCAGGTAGCGCGCCAGGTTCAGCGGAGTCTGGCCGCCGAACTGTACGATCACGCCTTCCGGCTTCTCTTTGGCAACAATTTCCAGCACGTCTTCCAGGGTTACCGGCTCGAAGTAGAGGCGGTCAGAAGTGTCGTAGTCGGTGGAAACAGTCTCCGGGTTACAGTTGACCATGATGGTCTCGTAACCGTCTTCGCGCATCGCCAGAGCGGCGTGTACACAGCAGTAGTCGAACTCGATGCCCTGGCCGATACGGTTGGGGCCACCGCCGAGTACCATGATTTTCTTCTTGTCGGACGGCTGCGCTTCGCACTCCTCATCGTAGGTGGAGTACATGTACGCAGTAGAGGTGCTGAACTCAGCAGCACAGGTGTCCACGCGCTTGTAAGAAGGGAATACACCCAGCTTGTGGCGGAACTCGCGCACAGTCTTCTGGCTCACCCCCAGCAGGTCCGCCAAGCGGCGATCGGAGAAGCCTTTGCGCTTGAGGAAGCGCATTTGCTCAGTAGTCAGCGCCGAGGTAGGCAGTGACTTGAGCGGCTCTTCGATTTTGATCAGCTCTTCGATCTGAACCAGGAACCAGGGATCGATACCCGACAAGTCGTAAACTTCGCCGACGCTCATGCCCATACGGAAGGCGTCGCCCACGTACCAGATGCGCTCGGCACCCGGAACGGAGAGTTCGCTGCGCAGGCGGTTCTCGGCGCCGTCTTTGCTCGGGTCAATCTTGCTTTCCAGGCCGAAGCTGCCCACTTCCAGGCCGCGCAGAGCTTTCTGCATGGACTCCTGGAAGGTACGGCCGATTGCCATCACTTCACCCACAGACTTCATCTGGGTGGTCAGGCGTGCATCAGCTTCACCGAATTTCTCAAAGGTGAAGCGCGGGATCTTGGTGACAACATAATCGATAGACGGCTCGAAGGACGCCGGAGTAGCACCACCGGTGATATCGTTCTGCAACTCGTCCAGGGTGTAACCCACTGCCAGCTTGGCCGCGACCTTGGCGATCGGGAAGCCGGTGGCCTTGGAGGCCAGTGCGGAGGAGCGGGATACGCGGGGGTTCATCTCGATCACAACCACGCGACCAGTCTTCGGGCAGACGCCGAACTGTACGTTGGAGCCGCCAGTCTCAACGCCGATCTCGCGCAGTACCGCGATAGAGGCGTTGCGCATCAGCTGGTATTCCTTGTCGGTCAGCGTCTGCGCCGGGGCAACGGTGATGGAGTCACCGGTGTGTACGCCCATCGGGTCGAAGTTCTCGATGGAACATACGATGATGCAGTTGTCGTTCTTATCGCGAACCACTTCCATCTCGTACTCTTTCCAGCCGAGCAGGGATTCGTCGATCAACAGTTCGTTGGTGGGGGAGAGGTCGAGACCACGCTTACAGATCTCTTCAAACTCCGGCCAGTTGTAGGCCACACCGCCACCGGAACCACCCATGGTGAAGGACGGACGGATAATTACCGGGAAACCGAACTCTTCCGGTACTTTCTTCGCCTCTTCCATGGAGTGGACGATCTTGGCGCGCGGAGTTTCCAGGCCGATGGCCTTCATCGCCTTGTCGAACAGGTCGCGGTCTTCCGCTTTCTCGATAGCGTCTTTGTCCGCACCGATCAGCTCGACATTGAACTCCTTCAGGACACCGTGCTTGTCCAGGTCAAGGGCGCAGTTCAGTGCCGTCTGGCCGCCCATGGTGGGCAGGATGGCGTCGGGGCGCTCCTGCTCAATAATCTTGGCAACGGTGCGCCACTCCACCGGCTCGATGTAGGTGGCATCGGCCATGGCCGGGTCGGTCATGATGGTGGCCGGGTTGGAGTTCACCAGGATCACCCGGTAACCCTCTTCGCGCAGCGCCTTACAGGCCTGGGCGCCGGAGTAGTCAAATTCGCACGCCTGGCCGATCACGATGGGGCCTGCGCCGATAATCAGAATGCTTTGGATATCTGTGCGTTTTGGCATCTTTCTTCCGTTCTACTACCGGCAAAGGCCGGCTGCGCTAAATTTCATTCGTTTCTTGTTAAAACCGCCGCAAAAGCGGCGGTTAATTGCCCTACCCTGGGCGGCTACGCCCTTAGGCGCGCTCTTTCATCAAATTGATAAAGTGGTCGAACAACGGCGCCACATCGTGTGGGCCCGGGCTCGCTTCCGGGTGTCCCTGAAAGCTGAAGGCCGGCTTGTCCTTCAGGTGAATACCCTGCAAGGTACCGTCGAACAGGGACTTGTGGGTAACTTCCACATTGTCCGGCAGGCTATCGGCGTCCACTTCGAAACCGTGGTTCTGCGCGGTGATCATCACCTTGGTGCTGTTCAGGTCTTGTACCGGGTGGTTACCACCGTGGTGACCGAACTTCATCTTGGCAGTTTTACCGCCCACCGCCAGGCCCAACAACTGGTGGCCCAGGCAGATGCCGTAGGTGGGGATGCCAGCGTCCAGGATTTCGCGAATAGCGGTGATCGCGTATTCACAGGGCTCGGGGTCGCCGGGGCCATTGGACAGGAATACACCGTTGGGATTCATCGCCAGTACTTCGGAAGCCGGAGTCTCCGCCGGTACTACGGTGATGTCACAGCCGCGATCCACCAGCATACGCAGGATATTGCGCTTCACACCGAAGTCGTAAGCCACCACTTTGAAGGGCTGTTCCGGCGCGGCCTTGTGGCCTTCGCCCAGTTCCCAGGTACCTTCGCTAAAGGGGTAGGCTTCCTTGGTGCTCACTACCTTGGCCAGGTCCATCCCTTTCAGACCGGCAAATTCCTTGGCCTTGGCCAGGGCTTCTTCGCGGTCGATATTATCACCGGCAACGATGCAACCGCTCTGCGCACCTTTGTCGCGCAGCAGGCGCGTCAGGCGACGGGTGTCGATATCGGCGATACCAACGATATTGCGCTCGCGCAGGTAGTCCTCCAGGGACTGCTCGTTGCGGAAGCTGCTGGCCAGCAGCGGCAGGTCGCGGATTACCAGGCCGGCGGCCCAGATATCAGCGCACTCTTCGTCTTCCTGGTTGGTGCCAGTATTGCCGATGTGCGGGTAGGTCAGAGTCACAATCTGGCGGGCGTAGGAGGGATCGGTGAGGATCTCCTGGTAGCCGGTCATGGATGTGTTGAACACGACCTCGCCAACAGAACTGCCATGGGCACCGATTGCGCGTCCTTCAAAGACACTACCATCTGCGAGCACCAGCAGCGCGGGAGTTGTACTCTGCATAAAGTTGTGGGGCATGAAAGCCTCCGACGTAGGGACAGCTTTAGTCAAATTGAACTCCAATCTTCAGAACTGCTTCCGGGCGGGGTTTGCGGGCTTCGGAGCACGCGGGCTCCTGACTGGTGCGCGCATAAAAAAGCGAGATGAAACATCGCAGCTTCATCTCGCTTTAAAAATCTGTTCACGCGTGATTCTCACAAAGTGGCCGACGGTTGCCGCCAGCTTTTTAGTAGGCTCACGCTGCGCGATTCAGCTTCGCGGCACCGGCCCAAATCGGGCGCAGATTCTACGCGAATTCACCTCTGGACGCTAGTGCAAAAATACGCCAGGCTACTTTCCCTGAAAATCTCACTCCGGCTTGCGTCCCAACCGGAAAAGACTGCTGCCCATTTTCAGCTCCGCCTTCTCCAGCATGGTCTTATTCATACGCAGGGCCACCTCCCGGCCGCTGTCGGCAAACTCGATCATACCGCCAGTGGCGGCAAAGCGCTCGGCATCGCTAACCGTCAGTACCGGGAAAAACTCCAGTGCCACCAACGCCTTGAGCAGTGTGGGGCGATCCAGGGTACTCAGCACCACAATCTGGCACTTGCGCGCCCGCAGCATCTCCTTGACCTCAATTTTCTCAAGCTCCACATCCCGCCCATCAATACGCTGATTCTTGAATCGGGCCGCCAGTGGCTCACCGAGAGAATCCCCACCCATTAGGCACACCTTGAACGGGGCACTACTGTTGGCAAAGGCATTGACCGGCCACTGTAGGTGGTAGGCGAAGTGCACTATGTAATCCACCATTACCCGCCGCCCCAAAGGCGTATCGGAGAGCTGCACCGCAGCCTGGGCACCCACACCGGTGAAAAGTACTGTCAGGAAAAGTATCAGGGCGGGAATAGTGCGGAGTGAACCTGGGCTGGATATCGTCATAGAAGCTCAAACCCTGTGGTTTGCATCTCCCGAAAGGAAGCTGCGGTGGGCTGTTACCCGCAGCGGCCAAAGCTCGCTGCGGCTCTATTTGCGCGCCAGCGAAAAGCCCGGCCACCTACTCAGGTTAGCCCAACGCAAAGGCCCCCGCCGGGACCAGAGTTACAGCGCCTAAAGATCCTCCCCCGGCAAAATCGGGCGCCACTTCAACGCCTTTTCGATAGATATGATCATGGCCCCAGCAACATCCTTGCGCGTAGCGCTCTCGATGCCCTCAAGTCCCGGTGAGGAATTGACCTCCAATAGCAGCGGCCCCTTGCGGGAGCGAATAATATCCACACCCGCCACCTTCAGCCCCAACACCTTGGCAGCCTTGACCGCCAGGCGCTTCTCCTCTGCGGTGACCTTAACTACCGAAGCCGTACCGCCCTGGTGAATATTGGCACGAAACTCCCCCGGTGCCGCCTCGCGCTGAATCGAGGCCACCACACGACCATCGATAACAAACAAACGAAGATCCTTTCCCTCCGCTTCGCGAATAAACTCCTGCACCAGGAGATTGGCCTTGAGGGACTTAAACGCATTAATCACCGATTCCCCGGCCTTGCGGGTTTCTGCCAGGACCACACCGCGCCCCTGGGTTCCCTCTAGCAACTTCACCACCAGTGGCGCACCGCCCACCATTTCGATCAGCTCGTTGGTATCCACTGGGGAATTGGCAAACCCGGAGGTGGGGATATTTAATCCACTTTGTTGCAGCAACTGCAGGGAAAATAATTTATCCCGGGACTGACTGATAGCGGCAGAGCCATTCAGGGCAAAAATATCCAGGCTCTCAAAGTGCCGCGTCAGCGCACAACCGTAAAAGGTCTGGCTGGGGCGAATGCGGGGAATAACTGCATCCAGGCTATTGAGTATGCGGCCATCCCGGTAGTGCACTTCCGGCTCATCAGGGTCGAGCTTCATGTAGCACTGGCGGATATCGAGAAAACTCATGCGATGTCCGCGTTCGGCTCCCGCTTCCATAATGCGCCGGTTACTGTAGAGATCCGGGTTCGATGCCAGCAGCCCGATGCGCAGGCCGGTACCGGCAATATGGTGCTCATCCCGATAATATTCATCCAGCTGGCTTTTCGGGATATCGCCAATACAGAAGCTCTCAGCCGGATCTACCAGCATTCGCCCAATCATGGCTTCGCGCCCCAACAACATGCGATAGCCCATGCTGTCCCGATTGGTCAGGGTCAGTTCGATATCCCAGACACTGCCACCAATGGAAATAGAGGTACGAATTACCGGGCGCTTTTCACTTTCACCGGAGGAGCTGCGCACCAGCCTTTTATCCAAAAGCCTCGCCTCACAGCGCACTGAAGGGCGGCGCTGGTGCTGCAGTGGATGCGCCTCAAAACTCACCCAGGGTTCGCCATCGCGCTTGAAGGTATGGATGTTGTAAGCGTGCAAACAGGAAGTTTTAGCCCCGGAGTCCACACGCACCTTAATCGCCGGGACGCCGAGTGCGGGAAGCCCGCACCACTCTTCGCTGCCGACAATCAGCTTTCTTTCCAATCGAGGTTCCTCAAAGGAAGGTTACAGGGTGACCGGTCGAACGAATGTCGCCGGCCTTTTAGTTTTACCCGCAAAAATGGCGGGCAAATGAAAATCGAAAATTTCTTTCACAGCGCCCCTGCAGGCGCTGAATTTATTTACTCTTTGTAAGATTAGTTAAGGCCGAGCACATCGCGCATATCGTAATGCCCAGGCGCCCGCGCACTCCCTTCCTCTCCCATCATCCACAGTGCCGCGCGCACAGCACCGCGAGCAAAAGAGAGCCTGCTGCTGGCGCGGTGGCTAATTTCGACCCGCTCACCTTCCGCCAGAAACATCACCGAATGCTCACCTACCACATCACCACCGCGCACTGTGGCAAAACCGATAGTGTCCCTATCGCGGGCTCCGGTTTGACCTTCGCGGCCGTAAACTGCCACTTTATCCAGGTCGCGCCCCAGAGTTTCCGCAATCACTTCTCCCATACTCAGTGCCGTGCCGGAAGGTGCATCCACTTTATGGCGATGATGGGCTTCGACAATCTCGATATCGGCCTCTTCCGCCATTACCCGCGCAGCAGTTTCCAACAATTTAAAGCACAGGTTTACCCCGGTGGAAAAATTACTGGCAAGGCACAGCGGCACCTGATCCGCATAAGCCAATACTTTATTTTTTTGCTCGCTATCAAAGCCCGTGGTGCCGATTACAATGGGGAGATTCTTCTCCGCACAATAGGCAGTATTTTCCACGGTCGCTTTAGGGGCAGTGAAATCAATAAGTACGTCAAAGTCTGCCTTATCAAGGCTGTCCACAATAGCGAGGCCGCTGCGGCCCAGACCGGCAACTTCACCGGCATCAGCGCCGACCAAGCTGGAGCCAGGCCGCACTATAGCCGCTGACAGTTCGGCCTTATCAGACAGGGACAAAGCCTCCGCCAACGCTCGCCCCATTCGACCACCAAATCCCGTCACCGCCACTTTTACCGCCATCACAGTACTCCAGTCCAAATCTATAAGGTTCTGGATTCTACAACGCACCCGGTAGAGCGCATAGATACCAGTAAGCCAGTATTAGCGAGTCTAAAAATGGCTAGTCACTCCGCAAAAGTAAAACAAAAAGAAATATCCACATATTTTAAAATTGCCAAGAGGATACTTGCGCAAAACGCGATATCAGCGGCCACTGCTACGCTTTACTGTGAGGGGTAAATGGAGCGCCAATATGCGACTGATGATCCTGTCCAACCATCTACCACACATCATGGTGGTAGTGATCTCTCTGAGCCTGGCTTTTGGCAGCACGCCGGCATCTGCCCAGCAGCAAAATGCCAATCCAGACTTTTGGGAGAAGTATGATGATATTACCGATTGGGTGACGCTGCGTTTGCAGCTCACCCCGGGACAGGAAAAAACCGTATTACCCATTATGCAAAAGAGCTTCGCAGAGAAAAAAGCGGTGCTGGAAAAATACGGTTTACTCAGTGGTAAAAAGGTCGCCCTAACCCCCAAGCAACGCGGCGAAATTGGCGCTCAATTCGCAGCTATCAGCCTGGAAACACACAAAGAATTGGAAGGTATTTTAAATAAGGAGCAACTGCGCAAAGCGCAAAAAATCCAACAGGAATTCCTGAGTGAATTCGCAGCCCGTTTGAGAACCAAAACTTCCCAATAGAAGGCATTCCATTGGGGGGATAAAACTCACCCGGAAATAAAAAAGGCCCGAAAGCTAATGCTCTCGAGCCTTTTTAAATAGGCAACCCGAAAAACAATTTAAGGTTTTGCCGGTGCTAACAGCGATTAAAGCTTCATATCACCAAAGAAGTTTTTCACCCCTTCAAACCAACCGGTCTGACGCGGTGAATTTTTCTTTTCGCTGAGGGTATTAGAGAACTCTTGCAGCAAGTCTTTTTGCTTGCCGGACAGGTTCACTGGAGTTTCTACCACAACGCGACACAGCAGGTCGCCGGTTGCACCACCGCGAACCGGGGAAACACCTTTACCGCGCAGGCGGAACAGTTTGCCGGTCTGGCTTTCCGCAGGAATCTTCAGCTTCACTTTACCGTCGAGAGTCGGCACTTCCAGCTCGCCACCGAGGGCAGCGGAAACAAAGCTAATCGGCACTTCGCAGTAGAGGTTCTTGCCATCGCGCTGGAACAGATCGTGCTCTTTCACCACTACCTGTACATAGAGATCACCAGCGGGGCCGCCATCGGGCCCGGCTTCACCTTCACCGGACAGGCGAATGCGATCGCCAGTATCCACACCGGGCGGTACCTTAACAGACAGGGTTTTGGTTTCCTCTACGCGACCGCGACCGTGACAGCTGCCACAGGGATCGGAGATAGTGGTACCGCGACCGCGACAGTTGGGGCAGGTTTGCTGAACAGAGAAGAAACCCTGCTGCATACGCACCTGGCCAGCACCACCACAGGTACCACAGGTTTGCGGAGAGGAACCGGGCTTGGCCCCGGAACCGCTACAGGTACCACAGGCTGCCAGAGTTGGAACGCGAATCTTGACCGTGGTGCCACGCACCGCGTCTTCCAGGTCCAATTCCAGGTCATAGCGCAGATCGGAACCGCGAGCAGGGCCGCCGCGACGGCCACCGCCGCCACCACCGAAGATATCGCCGAACACATCGCCAAAAATATCGGAGAAGCCACCGAATCCACCAGCGCCGCCACCGCCCATCTGGCCTTCCACACCGGCGTGGCCAAACTGGTCATAAGCTGCGCGCTTCTCGGAATCCGACAAAACCTCGTAGGCCTCATTGGCCTCCTTGAATTTGTTCTCAGATTCCTTGTCATCGGGGTTACGGTCCGGGTGAAACTTCATTGCCACCCGGCGGTAGGCTTTTTTCAGCTCTGCATCCGAAGCGCCGCGCTCGACGCCGAGGACTTCGTAATAATCGCGTTTCGACATAAAACTATGTTCTCTGGTCCGGCATCAAGAACGGCCAAACTCTCTTTCTACTTCTCGGTTTCTAACTAAGCTCCGCGAACGGAGCACCACCAAAACTGCGAAAACTCGGCAAATATTGGCAGATACCTGAAACAACACAGGGCGCGGGCCTCTGAAAGTAAGGCGCCGCGCCCCTGAAGTTCTCCGGCGGCCACTTTAAAAGCTGCCACCGGAATTGCAAGCGAACGCTTACTTACCTTCTTTTTTGTCGTCCTTAACTTCTTCGAACTCTGCGTCTACCGCGTCGTCGCCAGCGGAGGACTGCTGCTCGCCCTGGGCACCAGCGCCAGCGGCACCTTCAGCACCAGCGGCTTGAGCCTGCTCGGCGTACATCTTCTGGGCAACCGGACCGGAAGCTTCAGTCAGCTTGGTAGTTGCAGCTTCCATAGCGGCCTTGTCATTGCCTTTAACGGCTTCTTCCGCTTCGGTAACAGCCGCTTCAATAGCTGCTTTCTCTTCAGCGGTGGCTTTGTCGCCAGCTTCTTCCAGAGTCTTCTTGGTCGCAGAAATCAGGCCATCGAGAGTGTTGCGAGTCTGCACCAGCTCTTCGAACTGCTTGTCCGCTTCGGCATTGGCCTCAGCGTCCTGAACCATCTTATCGATCTCGTCCTCGGACAGACCGGAGGAAGCCTGGATCACGATGGACTGCTCTTTACCAGTGGCCTTGTCCTTCGCGTGTACGTGCAGGATACCGTTGGCATCGATGTCGAAGGTTACTTCGATCTGCGGCATGCCGCGCGGTGCCGGTGGGATATCGGCCAGGTCGAAACGCCCCAGGGATTTGTTCTGTGCAGCCTGCTTGCGCTCACCCTGAACCACGTGAATGGTTACCGCAGTCTGGTTGTCATCCGCAGTGGAGAAAACCTGGGACTTCTTGGTGGGGATAGTGGTGTTCTTGTCGATCAGCGGAGTCGCAACGCCACCCATGGTTTCGATACCCAGGGTCAGCGGGGTTACGTCCAGCAGCAGTACGTCTTTAACGTCACCGGACAGTACGGCACCCTGGATAGCAGCACCCATGGCAACGGCTTCGTCGGGGTTAACGTCTTTGCGCGGCTCTTTGCCGAAGAACTCGGTTACTTTCTGCTGAACCATTGGCATACGGGTCTGACCGCCTACCAGGATCACTTCGTCTACACCGGAAGCGGACAGGTCGGCGTCTTGCAGAGCGATTTTTACCGGCTCCAGGGAACGGGTAACCAGCTCTTCTACCAGGCTTTCCAGCTTGGCGCGGGTCAGTTTAACCACCAAGTGCTTGGGACCAGTAGCGTCTGCAGTGATGTACGGCAGGTTGACTTCGGTCTGCTGGCTGGAGGACAGCTCGATCTTGGCTTTTTCTGCAGCTTCTTTCAGGCGCTGCATTGCCAGGGGGTCACCTTTCAGGTCGATGCCCTGGTCTTTCTTGAACTCGTCTGCGAGGTATTCGATCAGGCGCAGGTCGAAGTCTTCACCACCGAGGAAAGTGTCACCGTTGGTGGACAGTACTTCGAACTGCTTCTCGCCGTCTACGTCGGCAATTTCGATGATGGAGATATCGAAGGTACCACCACCCAGGTCGTATACCGCTACAGTGCGGTCACCGCCCTGCTTGTCCAGGCCGTATGCCAGTGCAGCGGCAGTCGGCTCGTTGATAATACGCTTAACGTCCAGGCCCGCAATGCGGCCGGCGTCTTTAGTAGCCTGACGCTGGGAGTCGTTGAAGTAAGCCGGTACGGTAATTACTGCAGCTTCTACTTTCTCGCCGAGGAAGTCTTCCGCAGTCTTTTTCATTTTCTTCAGGACTTCGGCAGAGATCTGCGGCGGAGCTTTTTTATCGCCTTTCACTTCTACCCAAGCGTCGCCGTTGTCAGCTTCAGTGATGGTGTAAGGAACCATCTTGATATCTTTCTGGACAACGTCGTCTTTGAATTTACGGCCGATCAAACGCTTAACCGCAAACAGAGTATTTTGGGGATTGGTCACCGCCTGACGCTTGGCAGACTGACCTACCAGAATTTCGTTGTCGTCAGTGAAGGCAACAATAGAAGGTGTAGTGCGATCGCCTTCGGCGTTTTCGATTACACGCGCTTTGTCACCATCCAGTACCGCTACACAGCTGTTAGTGGTACCCAGGTCGATGCCGATAATTTTTCCCATCTGTAAAATCCTCTTTTGATGCGCGCTGCCAGCTATGTTCTGTTTACACCGCGCGAATAATTCTTGATGTCAGCTATATTGGTGCCGGCCGCTAAATTTCAAGGCCGCTTTACACTTCTGCCGTTACGGCGCTTTGCTGACCACCACCATGGCCGGGCGAACCAGGCGGCCATTGAGGCGATAACCTTTTTGAAACACATCCAGAACCGTGTTCGGCTCCACCTCGCCGTTGGGCACCTGGGTCATAGCCTGGTGCAGTTCTGGGTCGAAGGGCTCACCGGCCGGATCGACAACTTCCACAGCATTTTTCGTCAGGGTTTCAACGAAAGATTTGTGGGTCAGCTCGATACCTTCTACCAAGGCCTTGTTGGCTTCGTCGGCCGTATCGATCGTCGCCAGTGCACGCTCGAGGTTGTCCACTACAGGTAGCAAATCCTGCAGCAACTTCTCTACCGCAAATTTGCGCGCGCGCTCGATATCCTGTTGCGCGCGGCGGCGGGCGTTCTGCTCTTCCGCCTGGGCGCGCAGGGCCATATCCTTGTGCGCTGCCAGCTGCTCCTGCAACTTGATAATTTCCTCGTGCAGGGCATCGGCACCTTCGGCCTCTTCCCGCAGGGCTTCCTCGGCAAGTTCGCTTTCTATAGAGGAAGGGTCTTCAATCTCTGCTGAAACGCCCTCGTCTGTAGCTGGTGCGTGCTCCGCCCCCTCTTTAATCTGATCTTCTTCGCTGCGCTCTCTGGCCACTGCTTTCTCCGTCGCGTCGACTCTGTCAGTAATGTGAGTTGAGCCCGTCTCTCGGGCACTGGAGCCTATATGGGGACATCCCCGCACAGTTCAAGTGGTTTTTCGCGCTAGCGCACATCCTCAGAGTAATGTGGCCCCGCCCCTATAGCTAACCGGGAACGAATACTGTATAAATAACCACTAATTGGGCCGGGCGCCCGCCGATTAGCAAGGACACAAGCGATCTCTATGCTGCTGCATCTGTCTATCAGCCAATTCACCCTGGTGGACCAACTGGAGTTGGAGTTTGGTCCTGGTACCAGCACCCTGACCGGCGAGACCGGCGCGGGTAAGTCAATCACCCTGGATGCCCTCGGCCTGGCGCTGGGCGGTCGCGGCAGCGCTGAACTTGTGCGCACCGGCGCCAATCGCGCCGATATCAGCGCCACCTTTGATATCGCCGAGCACTCCAGCGCCGCCAGCTGGCTCGAGTCCCAGGAGCTGGACGCCGGGCAGGAGGTCATTCTGCGCCGCACTATTGGCGCCGATGGCCGCTCACGCGCCTATATCAACGGCCAACCAGTCACGCTGTTGCAGCTACGCGCCCTAGGCGAGCAGCTAATCGATATCCACAGCCAGCACGAACACCAATCCCTGCTGAAGAAAGAAACGCACCTGCGCCTGCTGGATGAATACGCCCAGGCCCAGGATCTCGCCGCAGAGACCCGCAGCCGCTTCAAAACCTGGCGGGATCACTATCGCCGTTATCGCACCCTGGCCGACAGCGCCGAGGAAGCCGAAGCCCGCCGCCACTTGCTGGAATACCAGCTTAAGGAACTGGATCAACTTGGCTTGAGCGAAGGGGAAATAGAGTCCCTCGAGAGCGAACAGCAACAGCTGGCCAATGCCGGGGAAATCCTCAGTGGCAGCTACCAGTTGGCCGCTTTCCTTTCCGGCGGTGAAGGCGATATCGCCGAACAGCTGCACCGCGCCCTGCAACTGCTGTCCTCCATGCCCGGACAGGCTCCGGCCTTAGTAGAGGTGGCGCAGATGCTCGACAGCGCGCGCATCCAGGTGGATGAGGCCGCAGCCACCCTCTCCCGACACATCGATCGCTTCGAGATGGACCCTGAACGGCTCTCCGAAGTTGAAGACAGGCTCAGCGCCATCTACCAGGCGGCGCGCAAACACCGAGTCCAACCGCAGGAGCTGCCGGCACTACAGCAACAGTTACAGGCAGAGCTGGACGATATCGGCAGCCCAGATGCCCTGGAGCGCCTTGCCGCAGATTGTGAACAACTGGAAAAACAGTACAGAAAAGTGGCCGGCAAGCTCAGCAAACTGCGCAGTAAAGCGGCAGCTTCGCTGGCGGAGGCCGTGAACGGCCAGCTGGCCGATCTGGCCATGCCTCACGCTCGAGTAGAGCTATCACTACAAGAGCTGGATACGCCCAATAGCCAGGGACTGGAAGAAGCAGAAATTTTAATTTCCACCAACCCGGGCCAACCGCCTCGCCCCCTGGGCAAGATTGCCTCCGGCGGTGAACTCTCCAGGGTCAGCCTCGCAATCCAGGTGGTAACTGCGCAAACCTCCCGCACCCCCACCCTGGTATTCGACGAGGTGGATGTGGGTATCGGCGGTGCCACCGGTGATGTGGTGGGCCGCCTGCTGCGCCAACTGGGGGAAACCCGCAATGGCCGCAGCGGCCAGGTGATCTGTGTGACCCACCTGGCCCAGGTAGCGGCGCGAGCCCACCGCCAATACCTGGTGGAGAAGCACAGCGATGGCGAAAGTGTTTTTGTGGCACTGCGCGAACTCACCAACGGCGAGCGCCGCGAAGAAGTGGCGCGCATGCTCGGCGGCGCCCCCACCGCCCAATCCCTGGCTCATGCCGAGGAAATGCTGGAGAGAATTTAACTTTCCAACCCTTCTATCAGGCTGGCTATGGAGTCAGCCCTACCTCCTCCATACGATTCCGGCGCCAAATGTCACCAAAGGGCAAAAATGATGCATTTTGGTAAGCAATCTTATACCGTAGATCAATAAATGACCGCCACACAATCCGGTATACCACCCCTTTCGTCGGATATATATGCCGATTTAGGACAAACGCACAAATATGACTGGGAGCGGCGGCTAAAGTCACCATATACTTGGCGGCTTATTTTTCGATGTATGAGTAGTCCCGGCCGAGGTTATGCAGAGAACGATTTTCAACACCCCTATTGTCACCCCAATCCTCCGCTTGGTTGCACGGGTGCTACTGAAGTTGCACGGCTGGCGTGTCAAAGCTGACGAGCAGTCTCTCAAACTAAAGCAGTACGTATTGATCGGCGCCCCCCATACCACTAACTGGGACGGCTATTACTTTATTCTCGCCGCACTCAAACTGAAGATGACCCCGCAGTGGATGGGCAAAGACAAGCTGTTTACCTTCCCCCTGGGTGGCCCCATGCGCTGGTTCGGCGGTATCGCCGTAGACCGCAGCAAAGCCAACAACCTGGTGGATGCCACCGCCAGGCAGTTCAAACTGCGCAAAGAACTGGTTATCGCTATTCCCCCCGAGGGCACTCGCGGTTTGGCGGAACGCTGGAAGACCGGCTTTTACCATATCGCCCGCAACGCCAGGGTTCCGGTAGTACTCGGCTATATCAGCTTCCCCAAAAAAGAAGTGGGCATAGGCCCGATAGCGCAATTCAGTGAAAACCTGGAAGCCGAGCTGTTGAAGCTCAAGGAATTTTACGCGGATAAAATTGGCAAGTTCCCAGAGCTTTACACCCCACCCTGCCAGTCGTAACACTCAGCGTAAGCATTTGAAGGGTGCGGTGAATACCGCACCCGGAAGAATCACTTCTCTTTTTCTGTCACATACAGAACCAGGCTGTGGCCAGTCAGCTCATAGCCGTGCTCTTCAGCGATCTGGCGCTGTAGCTCCTCAATCTCTTCATTGTGGAACTCGATAACCTTACCGGTATCAGTGCACACCATGTGATCGTGGTGATCGCCACGGTCCAGCTCGAATACGGAGTGGCCGCCATCGAAGTTGTGGCGCACTACCAGGCCCGCGCTCTCAAACTGGGTCAATACCCGGTACACAGTAGCTAGGCCGACATCCTCTCCCGCCTCCAGCAACAGCTTATAGACATCCTCAGCACTCAAATGCTGCTCACTAGTGCTTTCGAGCAATTGCAGAATCTTCACCCGCGGCAGAGTGACCTTGAGGCCAGCCTTGCGCAATTCCTGGTTTTCGTTCGACATGTATCAATATTTCCCGGCAGGATTTTAAAAGTTATCCGAAGTTGCCCAAACCCACAGCGGCCATTTATAAAGGATTCCGACCCTGGAGTCCCGTCTGTCAGCGAGCCAACTCTTCAGGTATTATCCCATGCCCTACGGAGTCAGAGAAACCCCGTACTGCTCACTTAGGGCAGAACTGGTAAGTGGAGGAACTTTTTTCTCCACTTGAGACTAAACTGACTGTTTGTAAGAAATCAGCGTGAGCGCTGCCGTTTGAAACCGAATAATGGAGCAATGAATGCCGCCTAGTCTGAGATTTCTCACTATCGCCTTCCTGTGCAGCTTGCTGGGAGCTTGCACACTCGTAAAATTCCCCGGTGTACACCGTATTGAGGTGCAGCAGGGCAATATCATTACCCAGGAGATGGTGGATCAGCTAAAGCCAGGGATGACGCGACGCCAGGTACAGTTTGTTCTGGGCACTCCGCTGCTGGAAGATACGTACAACCCCAACCGCTGGGATTACGTCAATCGCCTTCGCGACAAGAAAGGCAATATCACCCAAAAGACCTTTAGCGTTTACTTTGATGAAGACTCCCTGGTAGCCACCAGCGGCGACTGGCAGCCCACAGGCTGGCCCTAAGCGGAAGTCCCCTCGGCGCCTTTCTTCTTCTCAGCCATACGCTTGGCTTTCTCGGCGCGCTGCTTGCGCGCCTCTTTGGGATCGGCGATCAAGGGACGATATACCTCAACCCGGTCCCCGGGTTGCAGGACATAACTCTCCGCCGGCGGTAGCCCCTTACTCCCCAGCACCTGGGCAAAAATACCCATCTTTGCCGTATCCGGATCAACTTCGGGATACTCCTTGGGAATTCCCGAGCGAATTAGCGCCTCCCGCGCAGTGGTACCCTCAGACACCAACAAACGCATTAATCGCTGTTCGTGGGGCAGTGCGTACACCACCTCCACCGAGATTGTTTTCTCTTCTGTCATTGGGGTTTCCCGTAAACTTCTTCCGCGCGCTCACACATAACCGCGACCATCTGGTTGGCCAGGTCACTGAAAATTTTTCCTGCAGCCGCCGCGATCAATCGATTTTTCATCGAAAACGAAAGGGTAAAACTCACTTTACAGGCATTTTCAGCCAGTGGAGTAAATTCCCACAGTCCCTCGAACTGCTCGAAAGGACCATCCACCAGCTTGAGCGTCATCGACTTGGGACGCACCAGCTGATTGCGGGTCACAAAGCTCTGCTTTATACCCGCGCGCGACAAATCCAGGCGCGCCTCTAAAGTGGTGTCATCGCTGTGGATAATCTCCGCAGCGCGACAGCCGGGTAAAAACTGTGGGTAACTGGCCACATCATTGACCAGATCAAACATTTGTTCCGCGCTGTACATGACCAGCGCACTGCGTTCTATTTCAGTCATTCCTACTGTCTAATCCAGTCCATCAGGCAAAATCACCTGGGATTACCGTTGAACGGCTAATTTTGCCAGCCGACGCTACTCAAGCAAGACAATTCCTGTAACAATCGCATTTTTTACCGGTGGGCCACATTTAGCCCCAACCGCAGTAACAAAAAACAACAAGCATTCATAAAAAATAATAGCGAGAGTACTTATGACCGCAGAGAGAGAGCATTTTGGGTCAAGGCTGGGCTTTATCCTGGCCGCCGCAGGTTCCGCCGTCGGTATTGGCAACCTGGTTGCATTCCCTGTAGCAGCCACCAAGAGCGGAGGCGGTGCCTTCTTACTGGTCTATGCTCTCTTCGTATTCGTGATCTGCCTGCCGGTGATGATGGCGGAACTCGCTATGGGACGCCGCTCGGATAAAGACCCTGTCGGCGCTTACCGAGAAATTTCCAAAGGTTCCAAGCTGTGGAGTATTCCCGGCTGGCTGGCCCTGATCACCCCATTTATGATCGCGGTTTTTTATCTGGTAGTCACCGTTTGGGTAATGGGATACCTGGTAGAAATCTTCTCCGGCAACCTGGATAAGCTCGCCACCCCAGATTTCTTTATCCACTTTATCAATACACCCACGGTATTTATTTACCTGGTAGTGCTGATGTTAATCATCAATGCCATTCTCGCTATGGGCGTTAAAGACGGTATCGAACGGGCCGCAAAAACCCTGATGCCCATGCTGTTTGTAATGTTATTAGGGCTGGTGTTCTTTGTACTGACCCTGGATAACGCCGCCCTGGGCTTGCAGTACTACCTGGTACCCGACTTCAGCAAAATTGACGGCAACGTAATCAGCAAAGCCATGGCCCAGGCCTTCTTCTCCCTGTCTCTGGGAATGGGCATCATGATTACCTACGGCTCCTATATGAAGAAGAAGGACTCCATCCCCGGTTCTTCCCGTGCCGTAGCGATTACTGACACCTTGGTAGCCTTTACAGCCGGTCTGCTGATTTTGCCGAGTATTTTCCACTTCAATCCACAAATCGATCCGGCAGAACTGAGCGACTCCTCCGCCGGTATGATCTTCCTGTTCCTGCCGAAGATATTCCTCGCTTTACAGGACGGAATCGGCTACATAGGCGCTAGCGCAGTAGCGGCCACCTTCTTCTTCCTGGTACTGGTTGCCGCAATCACCTCGCTGGTTTCCATTATCGAGGTGCCCATTGCCACCCTCCGCGACGAGCGCAACATGGAACGTAAGAAGGCCATCTACATCGTTGCGGCAGTTCAATTTGTGCTGGCCATCGCTTGCGCCGTATCATTCGGTATGGCCACTTGGTTTACAGAGTTTGTACAACTGGCCGGCGCAAACAAGTCGTTCTTCGATTTGGTGGAGATCATCTTCTACGACACCATCCTGCCTTTAAACGGCCTGCTGGTATGTCTGTTCGTGATCTACAAATGGAAGAAATCCAATTTTGATAAAGAGCTGCAAGAAGGTGACAGCGACTTTGCAGGCTCGTTTTCGCAAAAATACGTTAACTTCTCCCTGGGCACTTTTATCCCATTGATACTGCTGCTTATCTTTATCAATACCGTGGCCCTGAAGTTTTTTGGACACAGTTTTATATAGTCACTCGTAGTTTTCATGGCCAAGAAAAAGAAAGCACAAACATCCAATACCATCGCCCTCAACAAGAAGGCCCGCCACGACTATTTCATTGAAGAAAAGTTTGAAGCGGGCGTTGAGATGAAAGGCTGGGAAGTCAAAAGCTGTCGGGAGGGCAAAGCCCAACTGACCGACAGCTATGTCATTTTTAAAAACGGGGAAGCCTGGTTGCTGGGTGCCAACATCCAGCCCCTGCCCAGCGCCTCCACCCACTTTGTCACCGAGCCCGACCGCACCCGTCGCCTACTGCTCACCAAGCGCGAATTAGCCAAGCTGATCGTCGCCGTTGAGCAGAAAGGTCACACAGTGGTTGCCACCGCTATGTACTGGAAAGGGCATTTGGTGAAGTGCGAAGTCTGCCTGGCCAAGGGTAAGGCGAGCCATGACAAGCGCGAAACTGAGAAGAAACGCGATTGGAACCGCGAAAAGCAGCGCCTAATGCGCTCGACGCACAAATAGTGCACAGTGAACCATTAGAAGAATAATTACGGGATTTACCATGAGTGCACCGCGAGGACAGTTCAGCTCGAATATTGGCTTTTTGATGGCCGCGGCGGGTTCCGCCGTTGGTCTCGGCAATATTTGGGGCTTTCCAACCAAGGCCGCCAGTAACGGCGGCGCCGCCTTTGTAGTCGCCTACTTATTTCTAGCCTTTGCGCTCGCCTACCCAGCCCTGATGGCGGAACTCACCATCGGCCGCCACGCGCGCCGCAATATGGTGCAAGCGCTGCGCTCCATTTCCAACGGGCCCATCAGCCGCTTTTTCGGAGGCCTGACCGGCTTCGGCGGTATCCTGGTGGCCTCACTTATCCTGAGCTTCTACGCCATTGTGGCGGGCTGGATGGTCGCGCACCTGGCCGAACCTTTCGCCGGCCTGTTCGGCGCCCAAGAGGCAGCCCAGTGGTTGGCCGGCAACAGCACCGATCGCAATATGATCATGACCGCTATCTTCAGTGGTCTCACCATGCTGATTATCGCCAGTGGTGTTGAGAAGGGGATCGAGCGCTGGTCCACCCTGTTGATGCCATCGCTGATCATCCTGTTATTGCTATTGATCTGCTACGTACTCACCCAGCCCGGCGCCCTGACCGGCCTGGAAGTGTACCTGATGCCCAACTTCGACCACTTCACCCCGGATCTGCTGATCTCCGCCATGGGTCAGGCCTTTTTCTCCCTATCCCTGGGTGTAGGCACCATGCTGATCTACGGCTCCTACCTGAGCCAGCAGGAGAGCCTGCCGCGCCTTGGTGCCCTGGTAACCCTGATTGATGTGGGCATCGCATTTACTGCAGGCCTGTTGATCCTGCCCGCCATGTACGTAGCCCAGGAAGCCGGTACCCAGATCTTCTCTGCCGACGGTTCCCTGATCGCCGGCCCGAGCCTGATCCTGCAAGTGCTGCCCGCGCTATTCGACACCATGGGTGAAGCCGGGATATTCGTCGCCATCGCCTTTTTTGCACTGATGGTTATCGCCTCCCTCACCTCCTCCATTTCCATGCTGGAAGTGCCAGTGGCATTCTCTATCGAGAACCTGAATATCCCCCGCCGCATCGCCACCCCGATCGTTGGCCTGATCATCTTCGGCGTGAGCTGCGGCATCATCTACAACTTCGACGCCCTCTTCGGACTGGCAGTCAGCATCAGCACTGAATACGGCCAGCCCCTGCTCGGCATTGCCTTGTGTATCTTTGCCGGCTGGATTTGGCGCCGCGACCAGCTGCTGAGCGAACTCAAGAAAGGCCATGAAGATATCGAAAACACCCTGTTCTGGAAGATCTGGCCCTGGTATGTGCGCATCGTCTGCCCACTGCTAATCCTGACCGCTTTCGTACAGTCCATTCGCTAAACTGATCTCTCTCCCGGCGGTACCCCACCGCCGGGAACTCCCCGCCTTCCCAAGCACTCCCTCAAAGCGCCTGACTAAAGCGACTCTGATCGCACAAATGGCGAATACATAAAATTTATTGCTAACGTGAATTTTGAGGTATACTTAGATGACACACGAAAGTGTTTCTTATCGGGGATGACTTGGATTCGACGCCGGTGACGAAACCTTGGGTGCATGCCGAGATGGCAGCGAATCTCGTTAATCCAAAGCTGTATTTTATTAGTTGCCAACGACGACAACTACGGTGCCCAACTCGCTGCGTAAGCAGCTTGTGAAGCGCTAACTAAGGGTTCGTCCCTTAGCAGTCTTCAGCAAGGTTCCAGTATCGCGCTGTAGACTGTTATACAGAACTGGATCGCCGCAAGCCATACTCGTGGGTAAGCGGTTAAACAACTTACGGGATCGCCCTATACGTCCTGACCGCCGGGCTGTAATGGGTTAAATCAATAGACGGAGCTAAGCATGTAGAGCCTCTGGCAGAGTGCTGACGGACGCGGGTTCGACTCCCGCCATCTCCACCAAATTGCTGTCTCAGACAGCCCACGAAAGCCCCGCAAACCTAGTGTTTCCGGGGTTTTTGCTTATCTGGGCCATCCCAATTAATCTAACCCAAATCCAGCCATTGCAGACCCTACTGAAATCGGGCGCCTACTAACTGCCATAGACGACCCCAATAGTAAGAGCAGCCCTAAAACTACCCCCTCTCTTACTCTGCCCGCTAGAGAATTGCGAAACTTGAGTGGACGGAAATCAATTGGGATGCCAAGCACATAAAACTGCCCAGCGAAAAATGAAAATGGGCCAGCCACACATTAACCCTCTTGCTGAACAGGCTCTAGCCCTGGTCACTGGGCTATGACAATGAAACCATGACCGTCCCGGCTCCCGTGCAATGGCCCGTACTCTATTAGACCGCGATACCCGGCAGATTTAATTTAGAATTCGCGTTTTCATCAAGCAAAAACCTGAATGTGGCACATTCATCTCAAGTCAGAGAGGTGGAACACATTCTTCAATGGATTTACGAGGATAAAAGGATATGTCCATCAACGAACATGCAACCAAGATACAGGTGAGTCGACTGGTTAACACCGCTCTGACAGCGATTAAGGATAAAGATCCAAGGTTTGATCAGACTCTGGTTCGCACTCTGGATCAACTCAACTTAATCAGCCGGAACCTGAATACCGCCAAACATAACGTACAGCACTTTGGTGGAGTGATGACGGCCGGCGCTCATGGACAAAACGCCTACCGAGTCAATCAATCCATGAACTCGAAGCTTGGAACCCTTTCATCACTTGAAGACTTCCTCGCAGAAGAGTGGAAAAAGCTTGGTAAAGCAGTTGACGCATATAGGACACAGCTACCATGGGAAGGCAAGACCGAATTGGAACTCCTGGATATGCTTGCGGGAGAAATCGAGTCGTTCGATAAATTACTTAAGAAAAACGTCATTCAGGTTCCAAAGCACCAGACCAATCCACACCAAACGATGACCCTTCAAAGAGAAATCACGCAATTAAAGGCAATACCCGCTCATACAGCGCCAAGTATGCTTGTCTTAATTTCCATCGGCCTTCGTTTATTTGCAATGTACGTCGGCTCTATAAGAGTGAATAGCAATAGATAATCTCGATTTCTCTTTTCGCAGTTCGCTAGGCGCTGGACATTTTTAATCCGACAGGCTCAATGCTTGTCGGAGCCTTCTAAATAAGCGGGGCAAATCAAGATTGTGTTAGGAATACCCATATTTCTACCCATTAACCTGGTTAAAACAATACCTTAAAAAAACCACTTAGCCACTCACCTCATAAAGAACAAAGCCTCACCCATCGATCATGTGATGCACTCCTTACAATACTCACGAGCTGCACCTATACACGAGAGAAAGGTTTATCAACAATCAAGCAGGCCGCTCGCCTGTTGACATCGATAAAGGTTTTTTCCACATCAGTAAGAGCCCCCGGAATGCCTACTGAGTCATGACGCATAGAGAGAGCCTAGGACACAGTTGAGCTGGATAAATCATGCGCCAAATTGGAGCTACTTTGCTCTAGTGATTAGGTTATCTGAGCTACTTTGATTAATCCAAATAAAAACCGAGCAAATACGTTAGCTACAACCAACTATTCAACTCCCGTCATCTCCACCAAATTGTTGTCTCAGACAGCCCTATTCATTCAGAGGGACTAGAAAAATAAGAAAATCAGTATGGAACTCCAGCATTTATGAGTTACCCAGAGCCGTTAAACATGACTTCTTGATCAAATTTGCCCTAAACATCGGTGATGATCAGCTTATCGAGAACATCAAACAGTTTCTTACCGGTTATAGAAAGGAGCACCCCATCAAGCAACCTCTAGTAGGGAATAGGAGAGAAAAAATACTGAGAGGCGTTCGAGCGCAAAAGGAAATGCTCCATCAGACCTTAATATACTTTTCAACACAGAGGAAAACGTCGTGGCAATCTTGACTAAGAACGCCCCTAATTTCTATAGGGGCTCCAAATGATTAGAAAAGGGACTCGTGAATGCAAAAAGTTCCTTTCCTGACTTGCCATTACAACAAAGCTAACTAATCGCTCTCAAAAATGCCGCCAGGTATCATGGCACCAAGACTAGATAAAAATAGGATATAGCCATTTCGACTAATTTTTGCTATTTCTGGTCAAAGCACTCAGGAATAATCATGCTCACGGAAATTAACCGGTACTGGAAAACTAACTTTTTGGTGCTGAGCCTCTTGATCAACTTGTCCCATCAGACCCACTACTACGCTCAAAAGCGGCCCCGGATAGGCCTTAATCTCACTTTCTGAGACTATTATTCTGACAAAAAATGATACGTCAGCACCCCAATCGCCTTCTTATCAGTTTACTTATTCATAAACAAGTGGAAAGTGTGAGTTACGAGCATTTTATGCTTCAATGGAAACGCCCCACTACCAAGCCTTCTGTGATTTATAGTTTTTCCAGAGTAAAGCCCCCTACCACTCCATAGAATTGGTACATTTTCGCAGCCGCACTGGTAGTTTCAGTATTGAAAAAAACTTTCAAGATACCGGTGTAAACCCAAACCAACCCTATTGAAATTGAAATCGCAAATAGCGATACCACAGTACTAGATAATTTTATTTAAGACTTACCCATCTGATGATAAACTCGCGATCAATATTATTAAATACCTTTTATAAAAAGTTAAAAATAATGATTTTCAACAGCGCCGAACCTATGCATAGGAAAAATAACTTAAACTAAATTTATCTCCTCACATCAAGAAGCGCTGAAACCAGAAAAATTATAAAATGCCAGCATACTATAGTAGGCATTCTTTTGCGGATATTGAGAAGAAAATTTCTGGAGTCTTTTATATACCTGTCAGGGTGGTTTTCACCATCTAAACGTGTCTTGAAAAAGCAGAAAAATTATAAAAAAACCTATAGTTTACACACATCACAGGTGTACTGTATCACCTAGGGCAAGGGTCTTAAAGCATATAAATATGACAGCAAGCTTCTACTTTCTCTACCTTGAAAAATAGCATTACTCTAATTACTGTGAATCACCACGAAAACATTCAAGGCAGCAAGAACTTAAATTAAGTGATTAGCAACGTCAGAGAGTCCTAGGTTGAATAGGCCATATGTGATCAGGACTATCGAAAAAGGCGATGGCCCAGGTGCGGCAATAGTTTTGGCCAGACTTTTACTGAAAAAATAATCACTACCAGTGAGAAAAGAGGCGAAAAATGTTGGTATTGAGAAGCAACTGATCCGTTAATTGGGCTCTTAAAATCTGACTTTCTGCGACCAAGAAACTTCCTTAAAGGCGCCCTCGGTGATGTGTTCAATCTTTTCATGGCCTCATGCACCTGACATTTAAGAAAATGAATGATTAAGGTACTTTCACAGTTTTTTAAGCCTTAAACTCACGCTCGCTGACAATATGGCTCTTTTGCATACGCCTTGAAAGCTGAAAATCCATGCTCCCCCGTAATAGAGATGAGTGTTTGTTTCTTTAGGGTCGACTACTTAAAAAGGAGGTTAACTATGCATGTAAAACCGATTCTGCAGTATCTTACAGTGACCACTTTGGTTGCATTACTGCAGCCCGCGGCAGCCGACCCGGGGGAAAAAGCTTCAGAGCCTCACTCTCTGCAATTGAGCGTTTCCCCCGAAGGCCTGCCTAGGGCAGAGAGCAACAGGCAAACCAGGCCGGAGGTTATCAGATATCGTTCAGATGAAGAGGTGCGCATTATCATCGAACTGCACGGACCTTCCGCTGCGGAGCAAGCTGGCTTGCAAGCATCGGACGCTGTCGGCACACAGCGGGATATGCACGCTTTCGCCGCCCGGCAACAGGAGCTAGGTCTGCACCAGCAACAAATGGTCGCCAAACTTCAACAACACAAACTGATTTCAAGCCACCGCCACCGCTTCACTCGTGCAGTCAACGCTATCAGCGCAACCGCCAGGGTGGATCTGCTGCCCGCTATTGCCGCCATGCCTGAGGTGCGCGCCGTAACGCGAGACCGGCAGGTACGCGCTTTTCAGACCGAAAGTCCACAGCAGGTACGCGCCCCCGAGGTATGGGCTATGCGCGACGCGCAGGACAGGGCCATCAAAGGACATGGAACCAGCATTGCTATTATCGATACCGGTATCGATTACACCCACGAAGATCTGGGAGGCTGTTTCGGCAGCGGTTGCCGCGTGGCTGGTGGCTACGATTTCGTGAACGGTGATAGTGATCCGATGGATGACGACTTCCATGGCACCATGGTGGCCGGCGTGGCTGCGGCGGTGGCACCCGAAGCCAAGCTCTACGCCTACAAAGCGCTGAATAGCAATGGCTTTGGTAGCGAGAGCGACATTATCGCCGCCATTGAGGCTGCGCTGGACCCAGACGGAGATCCGCAAACGGACGACGCAGTGGACGTGATAAATCTGAGCCTGGGCGGCGCCGGTGGAAACAACTCGGCTGCGTCCGTCGCTGCCAACAATGCCATGCGCGCCGGTGTTGTAGTGGTCGCCGCCGCCGGCAACGACGGGCCTCGTCTCAACTCCATTGGCAGTCCCGGTTCCGCAGAGGAAATAATTACCGTGGGCGCGGTGGATGGGGCGGGCAACTTGGCGGACTTCAGTTCTCGAGGCATGTTCGGTACCAGCCTGGACCTGAGCAGCAATAGCATCAAGCCGGAGATGCTCGCACCGGGTGTAGACATCACCAGTGCCAACCTGGGCGGTGGCCTCCGCACCGAATCAGGTACTTCTTTTGCCGCGCCCCATGTGGCAGGAGCCGCAGCACTACTGCGCCAGCTGCATCCTGAACTAACCAGCGCCGAGATCAAGGCGCTACTGGTCAACCGCGCCTCGCAAGTGGCCGGCAAAATGGCCGAGGTGGGCAACGGGCAGCTAGATGCCTTCGCGGCTGCAAGCGCTCGTTTTCTAGTCAGCCCGCCAACTCTCTATGCAGGGCACTTTGGACAGGGCGCTCACAGCCAGAGATCCCTGCAGGTGACAATTAAAAACCTAAGCGCTCCTGTAGAATTCACAGTTGCCGACGGGGATACTTTTCCCGAGGGCGCCGACTTGGATCTTTCCACCGACCAGTTCGATTTGGAAGTGGGTTCGAGCAGAGCCGAGCTCGTCGACCTAATTGTCGATCACGGTCAGGTGCCCTACCATGAACCGCTGGAAGCCGCCTACGATTCAACGCTTGAATATTTATCTGGCGATGAGCAAGTGCGTCTGCCTGTGGCCTTTCATCGCGCAGGGGTGCTAGCCATGCGTGAATCTGAAGCGCCAGGGGACCTCTGGTACTATTCTGCACATTTGTTCAATGAGAGCTGGTCTGCTTGGGGACAGCTCTCCGATTTCGAAAGTGCTGAACCAGTCCTATATATGGCGGTGCGTGACGAGCCTATCAATATTCTATTCCGTACGTACGTTTTTGCTGATGAAGAGCAGTATGACGTCTGGCACGCATTTGAGAATCGACCCCCTTCGGATGGTGAATTGGTAGTGCCTGCAAGAGTTAAAGGGGCAGGTATTCCCCCTCTGCAAACAGAAAACGGTGAGACGCTCCTGTTTATGGATCAGGCACTTGAACTCACCTACCCCGAAATTCCCGAATTCGCTTTACACCTGAATTACAGTGGGGATGTGCCGATGGCAACCCTACGCAACCTATCCGACAACTTCCATGTTAACTATATGGGCCTGGCGGAAGAAGGGAGCGCCCCCCAGGACCGCAAGCTGTATACGGTTAAGCACGGACAACAGGGCATGTCCGAAGATCTGCACTTCGATCTCAGTAATCCCGGTAGTGTGCAGTTGCTAATTGGCAACCCACTCTGGAATCAGGAGGGCTATGCCATAGGTTACGGGCTCCCTATGTACAAAGCATTTATAAACTGGTGGACGACACCGAGCGAGCTGACCCATAAATCATCACTGCTTACTTTGCATGGACGCGAGGAGGATATTACCGCTTGGCCCACATTTTTGAATTTGCATGTACCTTTAGGGGAAAATTGGACTACGGAGACCCACAGCTACGATATTTCCATTGGCCGCACGGTCTACCGCAAGCTGCGGCGTAGCGATGAAGACTTCACTATCCCCGAAGTAATACTGGAGCGGTCCAGTGGAATCATGCTTATGGGCCAGGGGCCCATGTATTTTTCCGGCGGTCTGCGCAATAACGGCGGCAATCACCGCTTGCTCCCCAGCAACAATGGCAACCTTTTTTCAAGCTGGATAATGGACAGCTGGGGAAACGGCTATAGACCAGAGTCCAAATACCGCGCCCTTTGCCTGCCCGGTGAAAGTGAATTGAGTAGCGACGACTTTATTCCAGAGTACCTTTTCTTCGCCGACAGCCAATGCACCTCGGTGCAGATGGATGTCGAATACACCACGTCTCTCGGTGAAGATGAATACACTTCCAGCGCCCGGATACAACTCAACAACCTAGACAATGCCACCGCGCCGCGCATCGCCATGCTGGAACTGCTGGACGACGGCGTAATTTCGCACTATGCGCGCCATAACGCCAAGCTGTATTTGTCCTTCGAAAGCCAATTGCCGCTCGACTCTGTGACCACCGAGATGGCGCTGAACGGGGGTGATTGGTTACCGCTGGAAACCGCACCAGAAGACGGTCGCTACCTTACCCTGCTGCCCGAAGTGTCGGAATCCTCCGTCGTCGACCTGCGCATTGCCGCCACAGACAATGCCGGCAACAGTGTTCAGAACACGATTCGCGGCGCCTTTGTACTGGGCTTAGATGCGGCAACGGTAGTGGATACCGATAATGACGGCGCTGTAGACAGCGAAGATGCCCAACCCTTTAACCCCCGCTTCCAGCAGGGATCGAGTTCCGGTGTGAAGTTTAATTCGGGAACTGCGAGCGATCTCGAGGCAAGTCCCGGCGAGAAGGATGTGGTGGTACAGGCATTTAGCCTGGAGACGGACGTGCAATCGGAACTCAACAGCCTGACCTTACAAGCATCCGGCAGCGGAGATGACGGACTGGAGATCGCCCAAGCAAAACTCTACCTGGATAAAAACAGCGACGGAGTCCTGAATGAGAGTGACACCATGCTTGCCAGCAGCAAGTTTGAAGCAGATGACAGCGAGCTGACTTTCCAAGTCGACCTGCCGGGACCGCTGGCGCTGGAGTCTGGCGTGAGCCATTTCATCGTCACTTATGATTTTGTGCAATGAAGGAGCGCAAACTAATGAACGGGAAAAGCTTCATACTCAAATCTGCGGTCTCCGCTCTGCTGCTATTAGCCCTGAGTGCTTGTGGCGGCGGGGGCGGGGGCAGTTCCAGTAGTTCCAACAGCAGCGGCAGTTCCGGTGGTTCCGGTGGTTCCGGTGGTTCCGAATCCAAAACCTTCTCTAGCAGCATTACCGCCGTGAATATTAGCCGAAAAGATAGCGGTGATTCGCTGCCAGTATCTGAATTACCTGGTGAAGGTGCAGAAATTACGCTAAGCGAATGAATTGCTTTTGGGTATAGGGGGCTGAAAACCCTTTTTGACACCTATGAGCAAACGCCAGCTGTAGCATTCCACTTTGGATTCTGTCGCAAACTTTGCGACAGAATCCAACAATAGTCACTCTATAAGCCACCCTTATACTTTGCTCAAAGATATCTTTAGCTGTTTAGAGTTTCTTAGCCTTCTCACCACAGGTAGTTAGTACACCACAATCAAAGGCTTATTATTTCGTTAACCTGAGTAGAAACCTTATCAAAGAAGGGGCTTGGATACCCCAACTACTGGGCCAGGCCAGCTCTCAGGAGCATCAGCCAATCAGCACCCTATACAACTCGCACCTGCACAAAAATAGTCCCCAACTCCCGTAGTTTGCTCTATTGGGTAGACTCATTAACGGGCTATCAAATGCACGAAATTTTTAATTAATATTTACCAAAAAATAAAAAAATATTTTCAACCGTTAACATCTCCTCTAAAGCGAAAAAGGCCAGCCGCTAGGTTAGCCTTTTCTATCACTTGCCAGTGCTCGACTCCAAGCCCCCCACGTCCTCACGCAAAATCTTTTCGGGTAATTCTTTCACGTTTTAGGTACTACTTAGCGATAAATTCCAGAATTAAATTTACTACCTAGGGTAAGAGCCGCACTAGTGAAAAACCCAAATCTATTAATAATAGACTTTGCCATCACCTTGGCTGTCAGTGATATATCAATAAAGCTCTACACTCTATACTTCAAGCACCCTTAAAAACTTAAATAAAGGACTGCCATGAGCAAGTCTGAGCACGAAGCGTTTATGCAAGCAGCCATTGAGGAAGCGCGCAAGGGCTTGGCCGCAGGAGGTGTTCCCACCGGCTGTGTAGTAGTGCGTGATGGAGAAATTATCGGCAGAGGCCACAATCAGCGTATCCAACAGGATAGTGTTATCAAGCATGCTGAAATGGACGCATTGGAAAAGACTGGAAGGTTACGAGCGGTCGAGTATCAAAAGTGCACGCTTTATACGACCCTTTCGCCCTGCCCTATGTGCAGCGGAGCCATACGTCTATACGGCATTAGGAATATTGTTATCGGTGAAAACAAAACCTTTCAGGGAGATGAACTATTACTCAGATCTGAAGGCATAAGCCTAACCATCCTAAATAATTCTGACTGTATTAATCTTATGAATGAATTTATCCAGCAGCACCCTGATATCTGGCATGAAGATATTGGCGAGTAAAAAATATTAAAATATTGAATGAAAGTGGAATTAAATCAAAAACAATAAAAGAATTATTTCTGTACATAGAGAGTGAGCATTCAACCCCTCGATTTTATGAGTACCCCACTATCCAAAGCCTCGCTACAGAGCGAGCTAGAAATACGTGATTAAAAGATAACCCAGCTAACACAGAGCCGGCATGCATTAGCTCAGTTTATTGGCGAACTTCTACCAGATAGGGGTTAGCTTTTTTCTTTTATCATTTAGACCAGAGTCGTGCGGGTTTCCCGTCATGAATATCGTGCCACATCGCATTTTCATCCCCACCAAAAAGCCCAGTCTTATCCGGCTCTTCAAAATCTGATAACAGCTTTTGGCACGTTATTTAGCCCTCTCCTTCCTCCGCTTTTCATATCCAAGGGAACGTTTTTGATCTGTCACACAATACTCATCCAGTAGCAATAACCTCAAGAGCAATGGATAAAACCTTTGCTGCTGCAATAGTCCCGTAACTTTTCACCGAAAGGCTCCATTTAGAACATCCCAATAACGGCGCAAAAAATGTTATCAAAAAAAGACTTCAACATTTTCCCTGATAATGCCTTCGACTTTGTTGGCTGGTGCCTTTTTAAAGAGTAACTTAGGGCGGGTGGCAATTTTCTAGTAGGCCTGATGTTCGATTGCCGCATCAAAGAGGGCTCGTGGTGTTACCCGGCCACTCGCCTTTTCAAAAAAATCAAACTAATGAAGATTACGGAGCATCATCATGGAAGAGACTCTCACACTCTCTCCCGACAGCCTGCAGCGCCGCCTCAAAAAGCAAACCGCGTCCCTCACACTCTCTCCTGACGACCTGCAGCGCCTGCTAGGCAAGCAAGCCTCACAATTAGATAGTTCGACCTCTCTCTCTTTCGAATTCACGCCAACATCTCAAACAGACCCACTGCGACGTGACCCCGTCCTGAGCAACCTATTGCAACATGAAGCTCGCATGCTCAAGTGGCTCGGTGAATCTGAAGGCAATGCACGCCAATTTGCGCTCGACCCAATTTCGACCTTTCAGCGGGTATGCGACCCGAACCCCGAGCTGGTCGAGGAGCTGCGCGGCCTGTTTGACCGAGAAGAGCCAAGCGACTTAATTGAAGAAGAAATTGAACAGCAGCAAGGTCTGCAAGAAGTTGAATCCTCGCCAGACCCAGACCTTTCGCAAGGCTGGGACTTGATCAGTGCCTCGACCCAAGGAGCGGTCAACAATTGGATTGGCGAGCTCTTCGAAGGCGACTCAGGCCAATGGTCCTTCAGCGGAAGTGTCGGCAAGGGCCCCGCCAAGGTTCGCTACGAATTCGCATTTGATTTTCCCGCCTTCATTGATCCCGAAGACCAAAAGGCGACGCTCGACCTGCCCATCACAGGGTTCATCAAGTTCCCAGGTATCACAAGCAACATCGAAGATGCGCAGGGCCAAAGCCCCGGTCACGCCCGGCTCATTCTTGACCTCAACAAAATGCAAGCCAGCGCCAGCATCAACCACTATGGGCAAGTCACTGCGACCATCCAAAAGCCCAACTGGGACATGATGGAACTTGACCTCAGCGATATTCAACTCTCAAAGTCGATCAAGGGCCTCGACATTACCGACGCGGTGAAAGGAGCAGTCGACCAACTCATCTCAAGTTTTGATTGGCCCATCACATACACGGTTGCTCAACACACTCCCCTACCCGCCGGGAACCTGGACATCGGAGTGATGTATACAGCCTTTGATGGCGGCTCCGACCCAAACTTGTTCGGACTTGGGATATGCCGTGGGAATCGCCAGCCAATAGACGCGCTTCTACCACAGACTATCCCTAGCAACTGTACATCGGCACTCATCGTATCCAACGACATCATTTTGACTTCGGTGGCCGCGGCGATTGCTGAAGCAACGCCACTGACCTCTTCGCAGCTGACGGTGACCGATACCTACCCCGAAAAAATGTACCTCAACACCGACGTCGAGGATGTGATTGAGGGTGCGCATATCAAAATCAAGGAAAATAACCTCCAAACGGCGTTCAACAACGACGGCGATCTTGTTATCAGTGCCGACATCAGAGTGAAGCGTGGGGCCATGACCCTGTGGGTCTACCAGACCCTAAAGCTCTCTGCGACGATAAGCTTCAACGCCTACGACGATGTGCTCAACATTCAGGTGAAAACAAAAGCGAAGCTCCCCTTCTGGTGGGCGTTCGTACCGCTTGGCTGGGTCCTTCAATTGATCATCTCGATTCTGAGTTCGAAGAAAGGGAGTGTCGACATCGCGATTCCCGGCTTCCAGGTCAAGAAGACGAATTCGCCCGCTTATCTCCAGGTTGGTGGTGATTGGGCCTATATGCCAATCAAGCTTCATTCCACCCCAATCGCGCCTCCGAATATTCAGATGATGCAGATCAATCAGCAGCTGGATGAAAACGGCGGAAGGTTCCGGTTTGACTTCAGTAGATACGGCTCAGAAGTGACGAGCTTTATCGTTGCCGCCACCTACTGGTTCTTCAAGTACGAAGGAAGCACGGACCACCAGACGCAAACGCTGGGCCTGTCACTCACCCAGGTTCACAACAAGAATGCCGTCCTCACCGTCACTCCTGACGCCACTTTGTACGGCCAGAAGAAAGGTTTAAGCCCCTCAGCCTCCCAATTGACATTGTCCTGCATCGCAGTGGTCGACGGCCCCAAAGACGGTGTGATCTTACCGAGAACCATCACCGGTATCCCCGATGAATCAACCAGCCCATACATCCCCCTCGATGAGCCAGAGGCTTATGCTGCCCTTGGAGGCTGGGCGTGCGAGTACCACAAGGACAACGACCCGAGCGACCCCCCAAAGTCACACCATGTTCGCACCATTGAGCTCGATGCAACCACCGCGGTTCCTAATAACTACGAAGTGGGTATCCAATCGACTGCACAGATGCACGATGACTCGGGCAACAATGCCATCGCATCGATTGATGGCAATCTCATTGAGCTGAGCAAGAGCCCCCCTCTGATCGCAAAGTACGTGACAAACCTCCAAAAAACGAGTGATGACGCGTATGTTGAGATGGGCCAGCCTATAAGCGACGCAGCAGTGTTCCTGTCTGGCTATCGCGTCCACTACGACAGCAGTGACCACGACATCCGGCAAGTCGGCGGAGGTTCGGAAACCTACTCCACGTCAGGCTCGCAGGTCATACTGCACAATCCACACGCACTGATCGGCGACGGCGACTCGGGGAACAGCAAGCACACTCAAGAAAACAGCGAATCACACGTGTCGTTTCTAATTATCGCAGTACCGGAGTAAATCGCGCGGTTGCTCGGGTGGCCATTGCACGCCCGGGCAACCCATGCGATACCTGGCGACCGCTAGGCTGGTATTTGGTAGCACTCGACTGCTAGGGAGCCTCTGAATAACTCCGTAATGCCTCTGCGAGTCTTCAAGGCCAGCCCTTCGGAGCTTGCAGAGTTATTCAGAGGCTCCCTAGACATTCTCAAGAGGAAGGTTTACTCGTATCAGTAGCAGCTATCTATTCAGGTTGGAGTATCAGCCTAAATTTACACAATAATTTACCACTTTCTACCGGATAACTGATTAGGCTCCCCCGCATAATAAAGTTTTTGATCATCGCTATCCTCAGTGACATTGCGGAAGCAATCCACATTTATCTATAGCTTCTTTATTAATCATTCTAAATTTAAGGATGGTAAATAATTGATAATGCTTTTACATTTAAATGCGAACAACTAAAGGTCTTCTGGTCGACTATAAGATCGAATTAAAATCAGCAACTTTTAATTTGATACTTTTTTACGATGTCGAACAAAATTTTTGAAAATAGCTTGACTGAATTATTCTGTGCTTTATTACCTACAGTTAAATAAAGAGACACTGTATAGGAAAATCCATGAATCATATCAATTTTACATAGCTTATTTGACTGAACATCCTCGGCAACCATGTGCACCGGCAACCTGCCATAACCAAGCCCCCCTTTACAAGGCGATAGGCCTCGTTCAAGTTGGAAACGGAGCATTTCACATTTGGTGAAAGCCAACCGAAAGAAACATCCATCGACCCGGAGTCTGCTACTAGAACTTGAGTCTCTCTCTTCAGTTCATAATAAGAAACATTTTTTTGGTTAGATAAGCTATGTTCTGGGCTACACACTAAGATAAATTCAACATCTAGCAATTTATCGCTTAAGAAACCGGGGGTGGGGTCATACCGATACATAAATCCACCGCATTATTAAGAAGTAACGCATTAGTTCCAGACATCGCTTGCTCCTTTATAGACAAGCGGACATTTTTTTGCTGGCTGTGAAATAATTTTAAAGTAGCATCGAGAATACTCTTTGGAAATGAAGTATCTACTGCAATACTCAACGTAGCTGCCGCCCCCTGTTTTAGCTGGCCAGCTAGATTCTCAATGTCATAATGTTGTCTCAGTAACACCTCAACTTGCTCACTCAAAAGCAAACCGGCATGATTTAATTTGGTTTTCCTTCCATCTTTTTCAACCAGAGTTAAACCTAGGGTATCTTGAAGTTCTTGTAGCGTATAACTAATTGTGGATTGACTCTTGCCAAGTTGATCAGCAGCTTTTGATACTGAGCCTTCCTTCCTTAAAGCATCCAAAGCTTCTAACTGTTCGAGCGTGGTTTTCACGGAAGTACACCATATATCGATAGATTCGATCCATATTATCTTTGCCGTAACTACTAAGCAAACATGATGTAGGATTTCTCGCGTTTTAATAATTACCGGAAATGTCTACAATGCTTAAATCCATTACTACACTGCTGGCTGGTGTAGCTTTTACTGTGAATGCGATTGCCCAAGAGCCCGTGTGGGATGGCAATACAATCATCCTTGAATCTCAAAAGGTTTCAGATGGCATATATGCTGTAATACCTTCAGATGCCTCTGAAAAAGCTGGCAGTGGCTATCCTATTGCAACAAGTGGCGGATTTGTTATCGGCGAAAACTCTGTTCTGGTGATAGAGTCAATGATAAATGAGCGCCTTGCCGAACAAATGATATCGTTGGTCAAGGCTGAAACAGATAAACCCATCAAGTATTTAGTTAATACAAGTTATCACGGTGATCACTCATATGGAAACTATGTTTTTCCAAGCAGTGTATCTATTATCCAGCATGAAAGTGCAAAGGATTATGTAGATAACTACTTCGAGCAAGATACTGCGTTCATGATTAGTAACTTCGGTGAAGGCAGGGGAATTGAGGATGTAATACCCAAAACCGGCGATATCTTAGTCCCCAAAAACGGAAGTATTTCTATTGATTTAGGAGGCAAAACTGTAGACATAGATGATTTTGGTTTTGCTCAAACTGGCGGCGATCTATTCGTCTCCGTTAAAGGAGAGAACATACTTTGGACAGGTAATCCCGTAGTCTCTACCAAACCTGCCTTACCTTGGCTGCTTGATGGCCATCTATTAGAAACATTAGCGACCATGAAATATGTATATGGCGCAATAAATGAATCTACACTAGTTATCCCTGGTCATGGCCCAATTACAAACCGTTCAGCAATAAAATGGCATATTGATTACTTGACTGCACTTAAAAATAAAGTGGAAAAGGCAATTGCAAGAGGACTATCCCTTGAGGAGACAGTTGAGAAAGTTCAACTGCCAAAATACCAAGGGTATGCCCTTCACGGGTGGGTTCACTCTGGATTGAATGTCCCCGCAGCATATAAAGAGCTTTCCTCTTCTAAAGTTAAATAACCCTCTGATCTCATTCCTCCATAAGCGCTTACTATACCTCCTGAGTAGGTAGGTGAGCGCTTTCAAATCTAAGAAATCTAGTATGTCATATTCAAAATATGTATGGCGAAAACGCCTAATCTTAATGGGTGCCGCCACGGTTTTGGCTGCATGTAAAAACGCAACCATCGCAAATGAGGGGATGATAGAAAATTTCGACAGCGCCGTTTATGCGGATATGATCATTATTAATGCAAAGGTAACGACCCAAGATAAGAATAAGCCAGTTGCCCAGGCCATAGCGGTTAGAGATGGAAAAATTCTGGATGTAGACACCGATGAAATAATACATCAGTACAGAGGTGAAACGACTGAAGTTATTGATGCGAAGAATAGACGAGTTATACCGGGCTTGATCGACTCTCATTCACACTTCTTGCGTAGCGGATTAGCATATACAAGGGAGTTACGTTGGGACGGTGTGCCCGATCTAAAGACAGCTTTAAACATGTTGTCTGAGCAAGCAAGTAGAACACCAAAAGGTGAATGGGTAAGAATTATAGGTGGCTGGTCTCCATGGCAATTCAAGGAAAAACGGTTGCCAACTATTGTTGAAATTAATAAGGCAGCTCCCGACACCCCAGTATATATTCAATATTTCTATAGTGTTGGAATGCTTAACCAAGTGGGCATGGATAAACTTGGAATCAACAGAAATACGGAAGATCCAAAGGGCGGAAAATTCGTACGTGACTCACATGGAACACCCACAGGGTTAATGCTAGCACAGCCACATCCTGGAATTTTTTACGGCAAGATCGCAGCTCTGCCAGACACTTCAGAAGAAGTAAAAGTAAATTCAACAATTCACTTATTTCACGAACTGGCAAAATTTGGTTTAACGTCTGTTATTGACGCTGGAGGTGGCGGGTTCGGTTATCCCGATGGATATAGTGTCGCAGAAAAACTGGCCACAGAAGGAAAACTACCACTGAGAACATCCTTCTATTTATTTACACAGAATCCAGGGAAAGAGCTGGAAGACTACCACAATTGGACAAGGGGAAATAAAGCGGGGACAAACACCGACAGTACTAAAGAGCACGGCTTTGAAATTGATGGAGGAGGTGAGTATCTACTATGGAAAGCTGGAGACTTTGAAAATTTTAGATCCGACAGACCAGTGTTGGATGCCGATATGGAAAAAGATCTAACACCAATTATTGAGTTACTGGTAGAGCGTAGATGGCCATTTAGGATTCATGCAACCTATGATGAATCAATTACCAGGATTTTAGACGTTATTGAAGACGTAAATAGCTATAAACCGCTTCGCGGACTTCGATGGTCGATTGAACATGCCGAAACGATAGGCCTGAATAATATAGAGCGTATAAAGTCACTTGGTGGCGGCGTTGCCATTCAAAGTCGTATGGTATTCCTTGGTGATGACTTTTCTGAACGGTATGGAGCTGAAAAGGCAAAAGCTACACCTCCATTGAGAATGCTTGTCGATAAAGGTATCCCTATTGGTATGGGTACTGATGCCACACGGGGCTCAACCTTTAACCCTTGGCTAGGCCTACATTATTTAGTCACCGGTGAAACCGTCAGTGGCCGCAAGCTCTATGAGTCATCAAATCTTTTAACGCGAGAAGAAGCGCTCAGACTTTATACAGTTGGCAGTGCCTGGTTCTCAGGAGAAGAGCATATCAAAGGAAGGTTGTCTAAAGGTCAATTAGCAGATTTTGCAATTTTGTCGAAAGATTACATGGAAGTCCCCCTGGAAGAAATCAAGTCAATCAGATCTGTACTAACTGTTGTAGATGGAGAGGTTGTATATGGAGATGGGGATTATCAGTCTTTATCACCAAAACTAGAGCCCCTTCTGCCTAGTTGGTCACCTGTAAAATTCTATGGCAGCTACTGGCCATAAATAGCTTCCACAGAAAGGCCACCTTAAGTAGTGGCCTTTATAAAGAGAGTTAAGCCTTGACTTCCCTTGCCCCATTCAAAAATAAACTGTTTTTGATCATTTGGACTGCAACATTAATCTCAAATACAGGAACATGGATTCATGAGATTGGTGCAAATTGGCTAATGATTTCACTAACCTCATCACCATTTTGGATCGCTATGGTTCAATCTGCAGCATCCTTACCCACACTATTTCTTGCGATTCCAGCTGGTGCCTTCGCAGATATTGTCGACAAGAAAAGATATTTAATAATATTACAAATATGGATGTTCCTGCTTACCTCCATATTATGCCTTCTTACAGCAACCGGATCGACATCTATTTTATCGTTACTGACGTTAACCTTTTTAATTGGTATCGGAACTGCATTAATGGTCCCAGTCTGGTCTTCTATAACACCACTAATAGTAATCAAAGCAGACTTACCCCAATCCATAGCCCTAAATAGCATGGGAATTAATCTGGCAAGAGTGATTGGTCCAATACTCGGCGGAGTACTTTTGATCTATTTTAACCTGGAGGTACTTTTCGCTTTAAACGCTATTTCTTTCTTATTTGTAATAATGGCTCTTAGCTATTGGACACCGAATAGAAACGGCGCAACAAATCAACATAGTGAGAATTTCGTATCAGCAATAAAAAATAGCCTGAAATACATAAAGCGAGAATCAAAACTTCAACACGCACTGGTTCGAGCGTTGTCGTTTTTTATTTTTGCTAGTACTCTATGGGCGTTACTCCCCACTTTTTCATCTCAATTATATACAGACGATCCAAAAGCATACAGTTTATTAATGTCATTTTTAGGGCTCGGTGCGGTAAGTGCTGTGTTTTTCACCAATAAGCTCCGCACAATCTTTAAAGTAGATAATTTACTATGTATCGCATCTATTGGCTATGCTACATCCATGTTATTACTGTCATTTCTAACCAGCTATATCCATGTATTAGTAGCAATGTTCACTGCGGGATTTTGCTGGTTACTCTTTTTATCTCCGCTTATTCTGGCTACTCAGGAAATGCTACCAAATTGGATAAGGGCAAGAGGAATGTCATTTTTTATGGCAACATATATGGGCGCTATGGCTATAGGAGGTATGCTCTGGGGAAAAATAGCTTCCTACGCAGGAATATCAAATACGCTGCTAATTGCTTCATGTTTTTTGCTCGTCGCAACAGTATTTGTAAGAAATCAGCTTGTAGGCCCTGCAGACCAGGAGGCCTTGAATATCCCCTAGCAGAGTAGACCTAAAACTCTTATTTTAATAACTTATGATACCAATAAGGAGCTCCCACTATAGCCTTGAAAAATCAACTGTCATTAAGCTTGAAAAAAGTAAACCCATAATAGCTATTCTCAAAGGTACAGAAAGCACCCATGGAAGGGGTATAAGCTTTTAATCCCGATCGAGACAAAACACTTATAAACACCATTAAACTCTAATACACAACTGCAAAAAAACCTAAAGACAAGCAACTCGCTATAGTATTTTTCACAAGAATAGTTGAGTCCAATACATATTAGTTTCCTAACTGTTATCTAATTTAGCCCTCCCAGAAAGACAACTAAAAACTAATATAAGCCCACTTATTGGAACAATAAAACAGATACGACACTGTAACCCGGCACCTCATTTTAACACCACCTGAAAATATAATATTCCACTCTATTATTTTTGTATCAACATATCTAACAATGACTGGAATCCACTTAACCCAGCCAGCTTCCTCTGACAATTCTAACAAATCGAACGAATACATCTATATATTCATATTTTACTACTGCCGATATGGCTTTAAACTTCCCCACATGGGTCTTTATCTGAACTATGTTCGTCAATAGTCTCCCTTTGAAATTTAAAAGTGGAGCATGAATAGACACAATCAATCTGATGAAGCCTTTGATCCTACCCATCAACAACGAAACCGATTAATTCAAGGAATTTACTATGTTAAAAGGTATTAGAGAATTAAAGTTCTCAACATCTGGTGAACAGGGTTCTGATGGAGCCGGAGTAAAGTTAACTCGCTTGATTGGGACACAAAACCTGGAAATGCTGGACCCCTTTCTTCTATTGGATTCATTCGAAAGCGACAACCCCAATGAATATATTGGAGGCTTTCCCAACCATCCGCATAGAGGTTTTGAAACTGTAACTTACATGATAAATGGAAAAATTAGACATAAAGACAATATGGGAAATGAGGGCATTATAGAGCCAAATGGCGTGCAATGGATGACTGCAGGTAAAGGTGTCATACATTCGGAAATGCCTGAGCAAAAAGATGGATTGTTAAGGGGCCTTCAACTATGGGTTAATTTGCCTAAAGATAAGAAAATGATTGATCCTGACTACCAGGAGTTTGAAGAAAGTCAAATTTCGTCTGAAGCAACTACAAAAGGCCAAAACATCAAAGTCATTGCAGGGACAACTAATTTTGGCACAAAAGGTGTTGTGGAAAATAGATACGTTTACCCCACCTATATTGATGTAACCTTGGCGCAAGACCATAAATTTGTACAGAATCTAGAAGAAACACATAATGCATTTATTTATGTAATTGAAGGTTCTCTAAATACGGGATCAAAGAAGTCAAAGCTGGTTGAGCGTCAACTAGGCATTTTAACAAAAGGAAGTAAAGTTTTAATCGAAGCCGGTGGTAAAGGTAGCCGCTTCATACTGGTTGCGGGGAAACCTCTAAATGAGCCGGTAGTTAGGGGCGGCCCTTTCGTAATGAATACAAAGGAAGAGCTTTTTCAAGCATTTTATGATTTTAATAATAACACGTTTTAGAATTATCATGTGATTCTACTGACCAAGGGCACTATAACTTGGAAATATTGAAACCGATGGTACTTTTTCAAAGGTACTATAAAATCTAGAAATGGATTCCTAAAGGTAATCAGGATGTACTGAAATAGTTCGATCAGATTTGAGTATGGCATAAATGAGTATGGATAGAATTCGTAACCCAGTATTCGAGCCTTTCATACAATATTTCTTAAGACCACAAATTAGTCTGTCCCGTAGCGATTATGCGTGCCACTATTTTCTGAGTTCACAAAATAAAAACCGCAAGACCCACGTAGAAAATAATCACCTTTATTATAAGGGGCTCTAATGCCACAACATCAATATAACCTACAAGCCCCCCTGCCGGTATAGTAGGCCAAGAGCAAACCAGGGGGAGGTTATCAAATGTGTTATTGATGGAGCAGCAAGATGATCCACTTATCGTATACGGGAGTTTCAACCACTACTTAAAGCCAATTGTTATAAAATAGTTAGAGTTACAAGCTTTCTGTCTAGCGCCAAGTTTTCAAACCTTTAGCTTTCCTATAGGCTAGTGTCACTCATTAGAATGAAAGTAACTAAAAGAGAATATTGAATAAAGTTTAATTCAGGTAGCAGATTGCATTGACCTTCAAGTTACCTGGAGTTGGTTCTGGTAATAAGCCATTTAAAGGTCGGTAACTCATTAACTTAAGAGTTGCCTGGTTTGTGGCGACTTATTTTTGATCTCCGGTCTTGACACACCTACACCAAGTTTCATTGAATGCTACTCAGGACCACCACTCCTTGCGCAAACCATGTAAGGGTTACAATGTATCGACTAATTGATTAAATGAACTGGAAAATAGGGAAATCGAAGTATGACCAACGCATGGATGATCCGCGCCGGGCGCGGTGGTATTTACAGTGAAGACTTCGAGAAAGGCTTTGCCGCAGTGGGTTGGTCACAGCTGGGAGACCTAAGCCAGTATTCAAGCACCGAGCGCTTGCGGGATGAATACATCAAGATTTACGGTAATGATAAACCCTCGGCTACCGCCAACGCCCTAGCCATGATCCTGAAGTTTCGCGATCAGATTGCCGCTGGCGATTATATTGTGAGCTACAACCCGGAGACACGGAACTACCTGTTGGGCGTCGATAAAGGGGAGTATCTCTACCAACCGGATATTATCGGCGACTACGCCAACCTGCGTAAGGTGGAATGGCTCGGTAAAGTCAGCCGCGACCAGCTGCCACAAAAAGCCAAGAACTCCCTCGGCTCAACCCTCACCCTCTTCTCCCTAAGCCAGGAAACCATTGATGCCTTCCTAACCATATTCGAAGGCCGTACGCTAGCGCCGCAGGAAGACGAGGCCGCAGAAACTGATAGCGCACAGCTCAAAGACGAAACCGTGGCCCAGAGCCATGAGTTAATCAAAGACAAGATCGCCGCACTACTGCCCGAAGAAATGGAAGAGCTGGTTGCGGCGATACTGCGCGCGATGGGCTTTAAGGCCAAGGTATCCCCCAAGGGCCCTGATCGCGGTGTGGATGTGATCGCCTCACCGGACGGCCTGGGCCTTACCCAGCCTCGCATTAAAGCCGAAGTGAAACATCGCGATGGCTCCATGGGCGCCCCCGCCATACGCGGCTTTATCGGCGCCCTGCGGGAAGGGGATTCTGGCCTGTTCGTCAGCACCGGCGGCTTCACCCGCGAAGCCCGCTACGAAGCCGACCGCTCCACCTTCCCCCTCACCCTAGTGGATCTCGATGACCTGGCCGATCTTATCGTCAGCCATTATGAAAGCTTCGATTTGGAAGGCAGGGCACTAATGCCTCTGGTGCGTATTTACTGGCCGGTGGATTAAGACAGGCGGGCTAGTACCGTGATCGAATATCGCTATCCAGAAGAGAAAACCGTTGCCCTGTTTTTTGCTGAATTACTGCAAGATTCAGTGGCAATGGATATTTTAGAACGTGGATATGTAACCACTTCAGAAGAAGCCACTCATCTCAGTAAGTTCTTCTGGGCCATGGTTGAGAAATCCGCACAAGAGCCAGAGCTACCTTGCGAGGCCAGCTCTGAATCTTGGCTAGAAAAGCTGTACAACAGCTTTGGCGGATACCTTTTCGAAAAGGGTTATGAGCAGCAGTGGGATGATGAAATTGATAATGCCTAAACTTCAACATTAGAACCATATAATAATGAAAAGCTGCTTTTAAAACTTTTATGGTCTCTGAAAATACTAACATCACCCTACCTAAGCCTTCTGACATAATGCCTAGCGAAAATTCTCAACTTCCTCTACACCTCGAAAACTCTTTAAAAAGTAGAATATATATCGAGGCTTACACATAGTGATGAAATTTAACGAACATGAACTTGCCATCAAAGATATAGCAATTCACTACTCCCACAAGCTAAAAAACCAACTGGCCGAAGACATTCTACTTGGCAAGAGAGATATCACTTCAGCTGAAGAAACTAAACTACTGACTCAGTTTTTCTGGCAAATGGCAGATCAGGCAGCTAAAGATTATCAAAACGATGGACAACCAGATATTGATGTCGACCTTGAGGATTGCATGGAAAAGCTAATGAATATTTTCATCGGCTATACCAAAAGAGCAGGCTTTAACCAACAATGGGTTGAAGAATCCAATAAGACTAACAGCACTTAAAGTTGTTTTCACCATCGAGTCCAATGCCAGCTATTACCGGCCTTTCATCTATCCGTTTCTCTAGCGCTATTATTCTCGGCGGCTCAATAAAACTGGCCAACAGTTTCCCGCCATCAGTGAACTAAAATCATCAATAATTCTTCTATCTATTTTTTCTTCATAGACATAATAGACAATAAATCTCGGCTGCTTACCAGTGCCTAACTTTGACTCTTCATAAAAACAGAAGGAAAAGTGTTGAATAACCTCATCACCGTCTACATCTTCATAAGCCACAGTAAGAGAGTCCCATGAAGGCGAAGATATACCCTTAAGTAATTCTTTTTGGGCACGCACATTATGGTCCTTGTAAGCAACAGTCAAACCTGCAAGCTGGTTGCTGGACACATGGAAAGACAGTTTCGTATCACCAAATGTTTCCGGTAGAGAATACATAAAATCTGCTTTATCCGCTTTTAATACGTCAGGAACTCCTGCCTGCGCAATCATAGAAAAAGAGGCTAGCAGCAATATTAAAATTCCACTCTTCATCATCCACCTTTCAGCTCTTTTGATAAAACCGCCCCACCTCATCAAAGAGGCAAGAAATTCTAGCAAGTTAAAAATACAAATCACATCAACTAGAAAAAATCTACAGACCAATATACCAATCACCTGTGAGATATAGAACCAGACAACCAATAAAATATAGGCGCACAAATAATCTTATTGGATTTTATTAAGTTTTCTTCAGCGTCAAAGCTGCGTAGAATCGAAAGATATTTATCAATATTTTGGGCCGTGATCAAACCGGCTTCGACAAGCCAGCAGCCCAAGATAAAACAAGAACATCAAGAGTTATATAAAAGACCCATTCTCAAAGGAGAACGGTAGCGTGACGTAAGAGTAAGTAAAAGGCGCTGACCCAGGGTGCGGCAACACCCGGGGCCAGCTAACCAAATTGATACCATAGTTATCAAAGTGGCTCCATGAATGGTACGCTAGAAACCCGCTCGTCTTCAATAAAAGGTTGCAAATTCAGTAACCTGAGGCGATTCCCCAAGCACTGGGAGTCTAGCGCCCGCCTTTTCTTCTTTTACGCCTACCGTTCTCGCGCCCCTCCTAATACCTGCAACCGTTCTTACTTTCCTGGCCTTCCCGTTGCGGGAGGTTTGCCAATGCTTTGCGTCTCATTAGGAAACCAATATGTTGATTTTAAACCGCCGTACTGGCGAGAACCTCAGGATTGGGGAAAACGTCTCAATCACGATATTAGAAGTTAAAGGTAATCAGGTGCGGGTAGGTATAATCGCTCCCAAATCCTTACCGGTTCACCGTGAGGAAGTTTATAGGCGTATCCGAAAGGAACAGAAAGTGGACGATGGAAATGATTGAGCAACGGATACTTCTCATCATTTCTAAATAAGATAGCGGGCTTGGTACTCTTCAAACCAAGTATCAGCAACGCTGCTCCCGAGACGCATGGATGCTATTGCATATAATTCATACTCAGAGTCGGTGGGATGCTCCAAGGCGAGCGAAAGTAATACGGGCACCTGTACAACTTTGTGAAACCAAGTTTTCAAAGTCTTGGTGCCCTCTTCGCTCCAAAAGGGTGAGGGTGACTCACCCTGGGTCAGTACATCTACCTGGCTTGCTAAAAATTCGATGATGCATTGCCGGGAATCAGGAGAATCATCTTCCCACCACTCCCTAAGCTCCTTGGAAATATCGCATCCTGCACAGGCAAGTGTGGCCAAGCAGGTTTCTACATTACCGGCATCCCAGCGTTCCGACTGCCACCATGCGTTTAAAAATAGAGTCACGGCCCTTCGCTCAGGCTCTAGCCACATATTCCAGTCTGCATATACAAGTTTGCCGGCGATGATCTCGCTATAGCTCGTTAATGGCGTATCAGTGGCAATAAGCTCAAGAATCCTGGGTAGGAAATGCTTGAAATCTTCGACCCCACCCCAGGTGGTCATAGCTTTATTGGTATATCTCTCAAGATCACTGCTGGTAAGTTCGCCCAGAGGTGCACTATTTAGCGCTTTATGGTCTTCCTCTGAGATACAGCATGGACAACCACTGACATGTGCGGAACGCGGGTACCGAGCGAAGGTATCGTAGGCATTCTCAATAGCGGCCTGTAACGCTGGAGACAGTGACTTCATAAGTTAACCCAGTAAAACTAGAATGTGGCTTTAAAGGCAGTGGTTAGCAATATTACAAGGCCGTAGTTGAGGATTCTAGAAACTTATCTTGGCAATCTAAGAAGTACCTATATACCAACAAGCAGTCGCTTAGTGGTGTGTCCGTTGTCGCTGGGCAGGATCATCGATCTGAAATAAAGCCACCTCAAGGAAGTGGCTATAAAAACCAGGCAATGAGCCCACAACTGCTTTTCGACTATCCTCGGTAAATCATTTTCTTAAGCCGCTTGAGGTTAAATTGATAAAGCAAAAGCCGGCAAAATACGTTGCTCTATCAAGCCCAGGGTTTTGTCATCATCTCTGTGGCCGGTGACGGCAATTACCAAATCAAGGTCTTCAATAGCCATGACATACTGGCCACCACCGCCCCAGCCAAACTTTGCGATATATTTCTTGTTGCCAACCTTCAGAGGCGTTCGCCAGAAGAAGTAGCCGAACGAAAAATTGGTATAGTCAAACTCATCATCTGTGGGAACAGCCACTTTTCCAGTGGCCTTAGCAATAAACGCTTCAGGGATTAACTGATCGCCATTCCATCTGCCTTTATTGAGTACCAAGGTGCCCCACTTAACCATACTGCGAGATGTCATCATGGCCCTTGACCCTGCCTGGGGCACGCCACTGACGGCTTCCTTCCAGTGATAGTTGTCGATCCCCATCTTCTCTAGCAGCTCTTCTTTAATAAAGTCGCTCGCGGAACCGGGAACCACAGCATCCAGCACCAACATTACAATCATTGGGTCTGAGCCTTGGTATAAGTAGGTTTGCGATTCTGAGGTTATCGGTTTGCTATGGCTTAAATAGATTTGGGCCAGCTTTTTTCCTGTCAAATGCTCTGGATTTTCCAGTAAGGCATCCCGTTTTTTTTCATCAATACGAATTCCAGATTGCATACTCATGGCATGGCTCAATGTCACAAGATCTGCGCCTTTAACAAGCTTCGTCCTATCCAGCCCTTTCAGGAGGGAAGTGACGGGCTTGTCTAAGTCTTCCATGGTTAAATAGCCCAACTGTATCGCCCGCCCAATCGCCAGGGCTGTATAGGCCTTGCTGGCAGAGGCTTGTGGGTGCGGAAAATTAACACGACCAAGGGAGTAGTAGGATTCAAATACCAGTTTGTTATTTTGAGCAATTAGTAGGCTATCGTAGGGTGTATGTTGGTTGTCTGCTATTTCCTGTGCCAGTTTTTCCAAGCTCTCTTTGATGGTATCGATTTCACCAACAGGAATACCGTCTTTTCTATCCGCTGGGGCTGTATCAATAAATGCTTTTTTAAGCTTGGGAATTGATCTCTCCAGGCCTGTGAGGTCGCTACTATAGTCGGCCATATTGACTTCTGGTGCTTGTAGGTCTCCTGCGCTTACAGTAGTACATATCCCGTACGTTAACCCGATTGTGATTAGCTTCTTGATTAGCATTTTATATCCTGTATTTAATTTTTAACGATATTATTAATATGGATCGATATAATATTGATTAGTGTTTCACTTTATCCGCAAGCCAATAAATACTGCGTACTGAAGTCTTTGGAAACGCCGTTGTGTGATTAGCCGATTCAATAACCACTGGTTCTATGGATAAGTTAGCCAGCTTTTGGCTCTTTAACTCACTAACAAACCTTTCTACCGTCGCACCCAGCTCCTCTTCTAAAGCGCCGTAGGCAATAAATACATTGGTTTGTTTTGGTAGTTCTATCAATGGTTTGTTAGGCTCTAATTCAAGACGAGAATCCATATAAGTGCCTATCAATCTTGATGGACTGCCGATAATGTAGTTCTGAAAAGTATCCGGTTGACTTATTAAGGCATAGACTCCAAAGAGACCACCAAATGAGTAACCGAAATATGTCCGATTATCTGGATTCGCGCGGTAATTGCTTTCGATATACTTTATAACGTCATTTCTGATAAAGGCGAGATGCTGATGGGCCTCTCCTTTAAAGGATTCTTTATCGTTAGCTTTATCATCTAAGGGTAGTGCTGGTTTAAAGTCCCGATATCGACTCGACCATTCATTTTCATCAGCTGGCATACCTTTCCGCCAGCCAATGCCCACCAAAATTGCATCTTCCAGTGCATACTCTGTGGTGGCCGATAGTATTTCAACCGCCCACAAAGCATCTGTATAATAAATGACCGGATGCTTTTTGGTGTCACTCTCCTCATATTTCTCAGGCAGCTTGATATACAGCTCGTATTCCCTGTTATTGCCGGAGTCCTGAATGGGTATCACTTGGATTGTGGATAACTCCAGGGCTTTATGCTCACCTGCTTCAAGGGCAGCGATAGGTAGCAACAGGAGAAAGGCGACTAGTAAACGCTTTTTCATATCAGTATTTATACCGTTACATGTGATCGAAGAAGCGTTCAATCTAAACAAGGAGCCTATGAAACACCTGAAGTGCTCCTGACTTTTGAATGACTTTGTTCTGTTACTATAAAGTGCTTATTTATCAAAAGCTTACAAAGTCTGCTTTAGCTGTAATCAGGGTTTATGCTAGTATCCATTGCCAAAATTTAGCTCATATTTTGTTCAGGTAGATACATCAATGGCTTCACAATATTGGGTGGGTGACTTCTTTGTTGATTTATCCAGAAACCAGATCACCCGACATGAGCACTCGCAAACTGTCCCCCCTAAAGCCCTTGCTGTCTTAACCCACTTAGCAAGACATCAGCGAAAAGTCGTGAGCCAGGATGAGCTACTGTCTGAGGTCTGGCCGGATACAATAGTCACACCCAATACGCTGCAAAGAAGTATTGCGCAACTTAGAAAAGCCTTTGGGGAAGATCGGAAGCAGCAGTCTTATATTAGGACCCATGCGAAACAGGGTTATAGCCTGGAATGCGATATTGTTTGGCAAGATGGTGATTCTATTCCACAGGGTAAGACAGCACCGGAAGAGGAAGCTCCCTCCCCTACTCCCCCTGAGCATGAAAAAGATATAACACCGGTTAATCCAAACCACCAAACCCAGACGATCAAACCAAATCGATTTCCAATCTTTGCACTTGTCGGGTTGGTATTATTAGTATTTGTTATATTTAAACACTCTCCGCCCGAGCAAAGCTCTCAGCTTGTATTTGATCGATTACAGGCGGTAACTGCAACTGACCGTAAAGAGTTTAGCCCCTCTTATTCGCCTGACGGTGAATATATTATATTTAATCGTTACTTAGATAAGCTCTGCGTTAATAAAATCTGGGCCAGGAATATACATACCCAGAAGGAGACGGAATTAACTCCAGAATGGGGTACTTATGGCCGCCATACACTATCACCGGATGGCAAGAAACTGGTATTTATTTCTGAAGAAGACTGCACCATACCGCTAACCCAAAATACTTGTTACAACCTGGTAAGCCTGGATTTTCAAAAGGCATTAGCCAGCCCACAGCAGCCAAATGTATTAATGCGCTGTAGAAATTCCGCGATTAAGAACCCGGTATGGCTAAATAATAATGATCTCGCTATTTTGCACAAAGAGACTGACCGTTGGCGGTTGATCAACTATTCAGTCAGGGATAATGCCAGTCGGGTTCTTTATGACCTGGAGAATGGAAACCTGGCCTATTTTGATTACTCAATAAGTGAAGGGTTAATAGCCGTAACCAGCCATCATCAAGATGGCCAGCTTTATATAGATATACTGGATTCCAAGGGGGCGCTTTTATCCAGCCACCCGATAGACTATCCGGATGAAATCCCCCAGCGCAGGACCATATCCCCTAACTTTTCACCGCTTACAGATGAGTTAATCTTTAGCACAGGGCGGCGACTCTTCTCTCTCACTTATGATGGAAAGGTCAGTAAGCTTGATTTACCCCTGGATCAGTCTGCCAGCTCGCCGGAATTCCACCCAAATGGGCAGAGGGCACTTCTGATTAAGGGCCGATACGATAGTGACATTGCATCAATACCGCTTAACCAACCTGAGTCAATCGATACACCTTCGGACGAAGATGTCAGCGAACTCTACCCAAGCACAACACGGTCGATTTTGGGAGAAGATGATGGCATTTTCCAACCCAATGGCAACTTGATTGCATTTACATCCAGGCGCTCTGGTGAAGATCAGGTGTGGATAACTGATGGCAGCGATTTACGGCAAGTCAGCCAGTTTCCAATGGATACCAATATCTACGGCATTAGCTGGTCTACCGACGGCCAAAGCATACTAGCGAGTGCCAATCAGATACTTACTAAAATCTCCCTGGGCGGTAGCAGAGGAGACTTCTCACTAGCGCATCCAGTTGACCGACTATTCCAGTGGGATAGTGTGAGTAACCTCGCGCTGTTAACTTTAACGGTTAAAGGCGTTACAAAGTTTGCGGAAGTAAACTTGGATAATCTTGAAGTAAGCATTATCAACGATACCCAAGTTAACTGGGCCCAACGAAGCGAAGATGGCCAGCTGATCTATATGGATCATATGAACCGCTTCTGGCAGCCCGGCCCTGCAGAAGATCAGCTAATCGAAGAGCTGGTTCATCAAGGCAGTGAGAAAAGGTTTGTAATCAAAGGGAATGTGATTTACTCAATCAATCGAGATGATCAGTTATGGTCCTACGACCTCGACACCGGTAACTTTTCTATTTTGAGAGCAGTGCATAGAGATATCGATTATATAACTGATATTAATCAGGAAAACCTAATGATTACCTATGTTGTTGCCGCTAAAAAAGAAGTTGCTGAGCTTTTTTTAAGAGAATAGCTCTATTACTTATACGCTCTTGATATATAGATAAAAGCAGCCTCTTTTAGCATACTCAAGTGATTTATTACCGATTGAATCGTTTCAATTCAGTAAATTTAATGGGCCTTCTTAACCTTAACTTTTATTAATTTTGAGCACACTGAAATACAGATATAAAGCTTCTAACATTACTACATAGATAAATTAGGGCACTGACAGTACAATTACAACCCAACACAAAACCTTAAAGTCATTGCTTTTATTTACAAAATAATATGCACTAGATACTAGAAAATAGACTGGATTTAGATTTGAAACTACTTTTCAACTTATTAGCTTTCACAGCTCTAATTTTTACCACCGCAGCTAACGCTGACATTTCAGAAAATAGCCTGGCGCCTCAAAAAGAGGCAAATTTTGCCCAGAATTATCTGGACCGGTTTATGCAGAGAGATTTTGACTATGTAATGAGCCTTATAGATACTGAAGTTGCTGGTACTATTTCCCCAGAAAAACTTGAGGAGATGCACGGTTATCTTCCCTCTGGCAAGCTACTCTCCACTGAACTTATCGGTTCACAGGTGAAGGTTATCAATGATAATTGGGAGGGGAGCTTCACCTTCGAATATCACTTTGAAGATGGTTGGGCTCTGGCCAGTGCATACATGATACGCACCGAAGGAAAAATTTCTATTGCCGGATTCAGTGTTTACAACACACCTGACTCACAAAAAGAACTAAATCGTTTCTCGTTATCGAATAAACCGCTTGGTCATTATTTAGTACTAACGATGGCTATCATTTTCCCAGTTTTTATCCTTGTAACCCTGGTTACCTGCATTAGAACACCGGTTCAGAAGCGAAAATGGTTATGGATACTATTCATTCTATTTAGTGTCGGAGCTATCAAGCTTAACTGGACTACTGGGGCTTACCATATAAAGCTCTTCAGCTTTCAGCTTTTTGGTGGCGGAGCGGTATCTGCAAGTGAGCATGCTCCACTAACTCTTACCGCAGGATTCCCATTAGGTGCAATAATTTTCTGGTTCAAACGCCGCAGCTTGATTGGCCAAAAAAAGAAGACCCAAAAGAGTCAGACAGAGCTTAAGGAATCAGATAATTCTGTTTGAGAGTAGCTAGTCCTACGCATAGCTGTAGAAGACCTGCTGGAGCCAACTGAGAGTCAGGGCTTTGTCTACTATCACAGTGAGCAGCTCTCCACCCCGTAGGGCTGCTCACTGGGCCGAGAAATCGACACCTTTTTCTGGAGTCGAAGATTCCAGAATATCACCACTTATTAAAAGGTTTCACTCTTAAATAATCTCATCAGCTGTTCAACCATCCACATATGAAGCTGGCTATGGTTAGATCGGCTATGCCATGCTGCAATAACTTCAAATTTTGGTGTTTGCGTGTCCAACTTAAGGGGGACAACTTTTTTGTTGGGCAGTAATCTTGAAGGGTAGAATGCAATGGTGTCTGTCGCGGCAATAATATCTGGGGCGGCGGAAAAGCTGGGTATCGACATAACAATATTGCGTTTTAGCCCCTGCATCGCAAACCACTCATCGTGTGATCCTTTGAGGTTTGCCCGTGACGGTGAAATAATCAATTGCGGAATCTCGGCCACGTCTGCCAACGTTAATGACCTACCCTTCAGCGGAGACTTTTTTCCCGCTATACAGACATGCTGCTCCTCAAATAACAGTTTGTATGGCAGATCATCCGGAATAAAATCAGGAAAGGTGAGCGCTAAGTCGATCTCACCGGCCACCATTAATTGATTGAGATTATCTGTTTCAAAGTCCCTGACGATAACTTTAAGTTCCGGAGCAGATTTACGGACAACCTCTAATAGCTGGGGTAGTACCGATTGAATCGCGTAATCCGTGGCACTAATACTAAAAATCCCTTTATAAGTTGCCGGATCAAACGCTATTGGAGTTAGCAGTGACTCTACATCCTTCAAAATAATACTGATCCTGCCTCCCAGCTGCTCAGCAACAGGGGTGGGCACCATACCGTTGCCTTGCCGGATAAACAGCCGGTCATCAAACACTTCTCTCAGCTTACGCAACTGTTCGCTTATCGCTTGCTGGGTTAACCCCACCTTTTCAGCTACCCGGGATAGGTTTCTCTCTTGAAGCAGTGCTTCCAGTATACGTAGCTGTTTTAGGTCCAAGCGGCTTATACCATTCATATTTGTAACCAAGACAAAGAGTAGTTGTTTCAAATTGTATCCTTGCACCTCTAGTATTCCCACCATCACAAGGCACAGCCAAAACTGGCTGGGGCTATTCAGTTGCCCTTATCACCGCTGCTTTTTACCTGTGTCTTTTCAAACACTCACTGCAGTCAGTTTTTAACAGGAAGGTCATTATGAAAAACGAGTCACTATTCAGTGAGATCAACCTGGGCCCTTACACCCTGAAAAACCGTATTGTTCTGCCACCCCTGACCCGATCACGCAGTAGCCAGCCTGGAAATATTGCCAATGACTTGATGGCTAACTATTACTCACAGCGTGCTGGTGCTGGGTTTATGGTTACAGAGGGCACGCAAATCGAACCCAGGGGCCAGGGCTACGCTTGGACACCTGGAATCTATTCCAAGGAACAGATCGAAGGCTGGAAAAAAGTGACCAAAGCCGTGCACGATCAAGGCGGTATCATCTTTGCCCAGCTCTGGCATGTTGGGCGTGTATCCCACACTTCACTACAGCCTGGCAATGCAGCACCCATCGCGCCATCTGCTATCCGCGCAGACGCTGTTAAGGTCTTTATCGAGACAGGCCCAGGACAAGGCGCCCTGGCTGAACCCAGTGAGCCTCGTGCGCTGACAACAGAGGAAGTTAAAGAACTGGTTCAACTTTATGCCCAGGCCGCGCGCAACGCCATGGAAGCCGGCTTCGACGGTGTTGAGCTACACTGTGCAAACGGATACCTTGTGAACCAGTTTATTTCAGAACATACCAATCATCGCGATGATGAGTATGGTGGTAGTTTAAAAAATCGTCTGCGTTTCCTTAAAGAAATTGTTGCAGCGGTATCAGAAGAAGTCGGCAGCGAACGGCTCGGTGTTCGGTTTGCACCGCTTTTCGAAAGTACCGATGAGGACAGAGTCTACCTTGGGTTGGTAGAGAGTGATCCCCACAAGACTTATATCGAGGCTATCAAGCTGCTAAACGAAGCTGGTATTGCCTATCTGTCACTGGCCGAGGCGGATTGGGATAACGCACCGGATTTGCCTGAGAATTTCTATCGAGAAGTACGTGAAATCTTTGGCGGACGCATCATGTATGCAGGAAAGTATTCCCCCGAAAAAGCTTTGCGAGTACTTGACGCAGGTAATGGAGATATCTTTGGCTTTGGCCGACCTTTTATTGCCAACCCGGATCTTCCCACGCGTATTCGCAATGAATGGCCACTCAATCAGGTTGATCCAAGCACTATGTATGGCGGTACCGAAGTAGGATATACGGACTACCCTCTCTACCAGCCGTGATCTGGTGTAGGTTGGGCTCGTTCATTATGAATTGCTAGCTGTAAGTAGTATTTCTAAAGCCCTATGGGCGCTAGTCACAAGGCTAATGAACTTATTGATTAGGAATAGGTAACCTCAGAGAGCTCTATTCTCTGGGGTTCTTTTTCCTGGCTACTTATAAGGGGTAATATTTTTAAGCTTTAAAGCTATACCTTTATCTTATGCAAACACTCATCACCCTAAAAAAATAGATTTATATCATCAGGACGATGAGTAGACCGAACTACCCTTAGGTAAAAGGTAAAACCCGAGAATTTAATAAGCCTCAAGTTTACAAGTATCTTGAGGCACCGTGAAACCATCAATATTACTACTTATTTATATTAGTATAAGATCAAGCAGCCTTCTTTGATAAAGCTACCGCAATATTACTTATCGCAACCTCCATAGAAACTTTTCCATCCAAGTAAGGCTTCCAATACTTATCAAGAAGTACTTTGTAGTCCCAGTGCCCGCTATACAGGCCACGTATTTCGGCATAAGGTACATACTCAGAGTCATCCTCGAATATCACTTTCTTAACTATTTCTCCAACGGTATAGAACTGTATCGGATGCCAAATTCCTTTATGATTGTCCAGCCCCAACCGACTAAATTCTTTATTAATGACTCGCTGCAACTTACTATTTCGACCTACTCCATTAGCATGAGAAATTTCATGGAAAAACATCTCAAACGCATACCAGTCAGTATATTCTGAATAGGTACTATTAATAATCGTTTGAAAGCTTCTCCCAGAAGTGGTAGCGCCCTGGCGCATTCCAGGTTTGTAAACAATATTTACCGTATGCTCATCAAGAACCAGCTTTTCATCAAATAGCTTTTCCAAGCTACTAGAAACCCTATCTCCATAAACATCAAGTTTACTTTTCAAATTCTGGTACCAATTAAGATTTCTCGCTTCATGAACCGGCCACAACTTGGCTTTATAAATAGTTGTGAGGTTATTTATATATGTATATAGAATATTTTCCACAGAACCTTGCTTAACGGCGTGATGTGATAACAAGAGCGCAGTTAAATCTGAAATCTCAGAATTAGACCTGATGATATGTATGTTTTTGCCAGCGCCATATTTCCTATACTCGCCAATTACAAGGTCAAAAATCTCTTGCTCCTCAACAGAAAGAGTTCCCCCCTCTTTTAAATCATTATGTAAATCTTTATCTCTCGCTAATTCATATAAATAGAGGTGTAAATTTAGTAACAGCTCATTTTTAAATTTAACCGAATGCCAATTTTTCACTCCATTGACAACTGGCATCTCAGCAAGAACAGAACAAGACAGAGCGGAAATTACTAAAGCTAAGAATAAAAGTCGAAACATAACAATGGTGCCATTTATTTTTAGTATATTTATATTTCAGAGATCATCAGATACTAATAAAAACACATAGTTCAAAATATTAGCCCATATATCAACACGATATAACTTAACCTGTATTATTATTCAAAATCCAGCGTATGGAAAAAGTAGCTGATATCCTGCAGTTAACACTTTTGAAAACTATCAACCTCAATCAGAGAGGTATTTTCAGCGGCAATAATTCAATTGATAGACTGTTTTTCAACCAAAAAGACCATTAAACAGGCAGGCAACCACTTACTCTTATTGTTATAAAGGCCACTTGTAGGACTCGTTGTTATTCCTCATGTAAAATACCTTAACCAAGTACACTGTACTGTTTTAAAGAAAACTACAATTTCCAGAGCCCAAAAAGAAATGAAGAATCTCTTGAGCATTATTACACTAGCCCTTGCTACCACTTCTTGTATGAAACTCGAGGTTCAGCCCGGCAACGTTATCGGGGACACTGTAGATGCGGGTAAAGAGGCGTTCCAAAGCATCAAGAGAAGCCGTAATGGTGAAGAAGAGAGAGACTTTTCTCACAAAATCAGCTACGATCCGACTGCCTCTAATGCAATCAACATCACCAACTGCAAGAAGGAAATGATGGAGGTGATTTCTGCCTCTGAACTTACCGTCTCACAAATTTTGACTGAATCTTCTGAAATTACTGGAGAGGAAGCTAGCAAGAGCGTACAGTGCGCTGCAAAAGTGGTAGTCACTAAGAACGCTTAAAGCACCAGACTGCTGACTTTGATATATAGTTCTGGTATAGAGCCCCTCTTGACCCTATGCCAGTTCTTGGCCCGCAGATAAACTCCCCTGATACTCCATAGCCAAGGAGTGGAAAAGTGGTTAAAAGTCTCTCAACTTTACTTACTATTATCTCGCTAAGTATATCCTCCATCCTGGCTCAGGCAGATACCCCTATCAACGAAATAAACCACTTAATGGAGTTTGTCTCTGCTTCAGAGTGTACCTTTATCCGCAACGATAGTGAGCACACCAGCCAGGAAGCAGTGGAGCATATGGAGAAGAAATATAAGTATTTCTCCAACAAAATTGATAGCGCGGAGGATTTTATTAGGCTAAGTGCAACCAAAAGCACCTTTAGTGGCAAGCTCTACCATATTCAGTGTGCCGATAAGCCTAAAGAAGAATCCCAGAGGTGGCTTCTGAACGAATTAGCACGCTACCGTGAAACGACACAACTAAGACCCAATACTAATTGAGAAATTTGCAATGCAATCAAAATAGTATGGTAAATGCCGTCACCAACTGGTTTGGCCCCGACTTCAACAAGCTAAACCCGCTACTACAACGCCTACATACAAAAGGGGCAAAGCTCTCCGGGGAAGTTAAAGTTCAGTTCGGCTCTGGATTAGCTGGAATTATAGGCAAACGAATTGCTGGAAAGCTGGGTGTCCCACAAAATACAAGGGAATCTCCTTTTTCAGTAAATATTCAGCACACACAGCATAAATTAATCTGGTCTCGTACTTTCTCAAATAGCCATTCGATGACCTCAGAATTTGTACCTATAGGGACAAGAGAAAAAGCTGGTTATTGGATTGAAAAAACAGGGATAATTAATATCCGACTTGGCGTTTCCATAGAGGAAGGAAACTGGTTTTGGGCCCCACAGTCAGTTTCTATTCTTCATATCCCAATTCCCTCAGTCTTAAGGCCCAGGATCGTCGCAGGCAAATCAATCATTAACAATCAATATCACTTTGAGGTATCGATTTCGTTACCCATTATAGGGTTCTCATTTGGCTATTCGGGCATATTGCGTGAACAACTCCCTGAAACTAGATAGCTGTGCGATTAACCTCTGGCAAAAGGTCTTTCAAAAACCTTGATTACATATACTTGTAGCCGAGCGTAACGAGAGATAATCTCACTAAAAACAATAGTGAAAGATATATGGAAAGTGAACTGCAATCACTTCGCGCGGAACTAGCCCTGCTGGAGCGAGACAATCGCCGTCGCATTGAGATATTCGAACAGCGGTTATCGGCTCTAGAAGCGCAGATACAGCAAGATACTAGGGATCAGTTAGCAAGTCAGCTCCCGGCAGTGGATGAGCCTGAAGATGAGCTATCCCAATTAATGGGTACTCATCCCTCCAGATCCCCGTCGACAAAGCAACCTAATCCCTCTCTTCCTGAAACCCCAACCCAGCCAGCAAGTACTATTACCAATGCTCCTAACAGAACCGAGAAGCCTGGTAGACAGGCTAAATGGCTATCTGAGGAGCTACCGAGCCTATTGGAACCTGCTCTCGAACCCATGAGCCGAGTATGGGGCTCCCTAATGAGTTTCTACCGGCACTACCAAAGCCAAGGGAAGGCTCCTGTCTTCTTTATGACCGCTGCCGGCATCCTGGCGCTGGTGTTTGGCTTTGCTTACCTGTTGCAGTTTTCTTTCAATGCCTATTTGGGGCCTGTAGGTAAAGTGACTTTAGGCTTCCTGGTAGCAGCGGCGACTACTACTGGTGGAGTAATGTTCAGGCGGCGCATGCCCAACATGGCGGATTACGGCTCAGGACTGATCGCTCTCGGGGTCATACTGCTTTACTTATGTGGTTACTTTACTGGGCCTTACTATCAGCTGGTTCCGATTCCTATCGCTGTGGGGCTGCTTGTAGTAACTACCGGAGTTGCTTATTTACTCGCCCTACTATTCGAGACCCGGGTTGTTTCCATGGTGACTCTGCTGGGTGGAGCCACGATGCCCTTGGTGGCCAATCATTTTGATCCATCCGCAGTTATTTATCTCAGCTACTTGTTGGTGCTCGCGCTCGCAATGCTGCGTTTGTCCAAGTTGATTCAATGGCCTCAGCTGGCAGTGGTCACCATGGTGCTCAGCGCAGGGATGTTCGAGTTTTCAGTCGCAAACTTGGGCGAGTCTAGCTCAAACTGGGGTCTGTTACTGATACTGCATGGTTTCTTCTACGGGTTTGCCCATTACATACTGGGTGGGCTTAGTGGCAAGGAAATCGATAGGAGGCGCCTCGGTTTGCTGGTAGCAAACCTGGTGCTATTTATTCATATTAGCTGGTCTCTAGCACCCACTGCTAATGCACTAGGTGTGGTTTGGTTACTCAATCTAATACCCTGGGCCGCGCTCGCCATCTACTCACGCCACCTGTTCGGATACAGTGTTAATAGTTCCTCGGCCCGTAGTATCCTCGCAATAGCTTTACTCCATGGGGGCTTGTTAACAGGCCTGGCAATTCTGGCACTTTGCAGCCCTGACTTTTTGGGCATTGTGTGGTGCCTGGAAGGCCTCCTGCTGATTTACCTTGGAATACATTTTGGTTTTGTCAGCGTGCGAAGTGAGGGCTATATCGCTCTAGCCCTCGCCGGCGCAACCTTATTCTTGCAAGCTCTCGTATGGGTGGCTGAGAGCTTGGTTCCTGCTCCACTACTATTATCCTTAGAGGTGAGTGCAGGCTGGACTAACTGGCTAACCCTCACTGCTGGGGCCTTTGCTCTCACCCAGTTATTACGCCGTAATGTCGGTAAAATCACTCCCGCAGAACAACGTTTCACTTATATCGCAGAGAATGCCTTCGGACTGCTTTTATCTGCGAGCTTCCTGCTATCGGTGGGTATTATCTGGCCGCAAGGGATGTGGTTGCTGGCACCACTGCCAATGACTTTCCTGATCTGGCGTAGCCAGCGCATGAATTCAGCATTTAGCGAGTGGCTCGGTCTCTGGCATTACCTTCTGTTGTTTGTCCCACTGTTAGCCAGTGCATCGGTTGTAGGCAACCTTCATTTCTACGATCAAATCCCCTACGGAAAAATCGCCAGTATTGAAGCTTTCCTGGGACTTTGGTTGCTTGCGGAGCTTTATCACCAGCTGAAAATACAATCACCAGGGCAGAAGCTGGCATTGGCACTGCGTAAACTCTTTTACGCTTTACTACCCATTATTGCCTTACCCACCATACTGTATAAAGCCAGTGACTACTTCACTGTTGCTATATGGTTCTCGTGTGGTATTGCCTTATTCCTCTACACATGGCTGCGGATGGAACATCTAAAACAAGAAGTTCGCATTTTGATTTCTGCTGCAAGCCTTATCACTATCGGCGGTTGTCTCCTACAAGAGTTTGTCGGCTGGCAGGGCAAGGCGATGGAGGGGTTATTACTGGGAGTCGCCAGCTTCATAGGGCTCATATGGCTTGGCCAGGGCTTAAAGCGATACCCCGCAGGTAGGGAGTGGCAGCATGCTATTCACTGGGCGCTGAAGCCTGTATTCCCGATGGCCTTCTACTATTTTGCGGCAGTACTGATAGCTGTCAGTTACACTTTAACTCATGACTTTGTCCTGTCATTACTACTCACCCAGCTCTATTTTGGAAGCCTCTTTTTCAGCCAACCCAAGCTGGGACCAGTACGCAACCAGCTTACGCCCTTCTACATACTGACACTGGGTATTTTTGAATTAATAACACTGATTCAAGTCGGAGCTGTCATTGTGAAATCGCACAATGCAGAGTGGATTGGAGCCTATAACCTGGTCTCTCTTGGCATCGCTGTCCTGCTGGCTTACCACAAAACCCTGCCTACGAGAGCCGTTTGGTCTGGTCATCGAATGGCAAATATGTGGCTGGTGCATGTTACCGCGATTATTGTTTACGTAGCTCTATTAGCACAGCTATTTGATGCCATGTGGCTACCGGCAGTTTCTTTCGCTCTCGTTGTCCATGCAACCCTACTATTATTCCAGACATTAAAGCCCGAAACTCAGAAGTTACTTAAGTTGTCACTAATTATCTACGGCATAGCTGCACTGAAGATTGTGCTCTGGGATATGCAGGACTTCTCACTAATACAGAAGATAGTCGTTTGTATGTTAGTGGGATTATGTATGCTGGGGGCGGCATATCAATATCAGAGGTTTTTATCTAGACACAAGTTGCTCGAATAGCAGCTAGTTCATCAAAGCCACATCGGGAGTTTGGTATCGACAGACTCCCGATTATTTGTCTGTCCATTTATAAGCGGGGGCCATTTACACAAAGACATTCGTAGAGGCCCAGTGGCTAACCGGTTAGCACTAGGAATTTCCAAAATAGATGAATGTCCCCGTAATGTGAAAAGCATTTCTCAGATACTCCCTAATAATAGTCTTGTTACAGAAGAAGATTAGTTTCAAAGTGGCAAGGTTCTGATCTTTTTAGGCCAAACTCCTGCTCAGCGGCTCCAACAGCCGCAAATGTTTCTTCCCGGCCCAGCCCAACTCCCCCAGGGCTAACCTGGGCTATCTGGTCGTCGACAAAATTGAAGGCGGCGTCCCCCTAAAAGAACTGCGCCTGTTCCACACAGTCGACGCTCTTGGCTTAATTCTCCTGGATACAAAAAACTCGACGGAAATCCAAGCCCCGATCCCCACCCGCGAACGCGCAGCCATCGATTGGGATATCTCCAACCGCCTGACGGAAAAGAACGAAGACTTCCTCACCTATATCAAAAGTATCCGCCGCTTCTACCGAACCGGTGGCCTTCGCCCCTCGGATTGGCAAGCCACTGGCAGTGAGTAATCCGTCGTTAAGGCCATTATTACTGGATTTTAAAAAATTAATGTATCAATCTATCAATAAGCTGATGAGATCAATGCAGTAGAAATTTGTAAAACTATAATAAGCCAATTTTTCACCTCAAAGCCAGAGAGAGAAAACCTAGAAAATATTACTTAAACATTAGCTATATAACTATATTTTATGTATCTACCAACGGTATAACAAAGATGACATCCCAACTTATATATTATGAACGCCAACATCAACTTCGAAACCAGTTTCTTGTAATTCTTATTCAGTGTTTATTTTTTATCATGCAGGATGTCTACTGGCTAGCAAACCTTTCATATCAAAGTTGAAAAAAACATCTTGTCAAAATTAACTCAAAAATTAGGTATGCTAATTTATGTTGTTTTTCTATCAATTATAGATACCTATTTTATTAGTGACCAAAAGGGTCTAATATTTGGCTTGTTAACTCTTCTAACACATTTGTTACACTATAGAAACAATCAGTCAATAATGATTTTAAACAAGTATAAATGGCTCCCATCTACTTAACTCCATAGAAAAGATTCCCCAACAATAATACTTGGCTGATAACATACCCGCTTACTGCACGAGCGTACCTCAAATAAGACGCCCCTCACAATAAAAACGTGAAATAGTTTGCATTTCATTATGTGGCCAGCACTATAATGCGGCATCCAAAATCCTGTAAGCGCTAGCGTTGTGGATAGGAACCACCAAGTCTATGTTTGAACGCCTCTTTGCCTCCAGAAAAAAGCCATTTGTACCAAATCGGGACAAACTTGAAACACTGACTGCCAACTTGTCCGGTAGCCGCTTTAGCATCTCAATACCGCCCAACAGCGTGCCCGATATTGACGAGGAATATTATGGTCCCCGTCTTGATATCTATAACCGGGAGGCCTATGACGATCTAAGTCGTGGAAAATGGTACCAAGAGGGGAGAATGCCTGGGCAGTCCATTTTAAAACGTCATTGGGGCTTTTATGGCCCCCCTGGATTTCCATGGAATATGGATTCCTTTCACTGATAGTTAGGGTCTTCCGTGTAGATGATTTACCGGAGAGTATGAGCTGCTTTAATCCAAGTCATTTAGAGCAAATCATTTTAAGAGATTTGTATTTTCGCTACGGCCCTCCCAAACTGGATATGAATCCTAGAGCAGCCCCAGTGAAATGGCAGAAAAAGGATATTAACGGTACAGACTGGCTGTACTGTGAGGCGCACCCAAAATGTAGCGAACAGGAATTACGGAAAAATCCATTTAGTGAAGCCGTTTATCACTCTCAGCTCTATGCCCCGTTGGATGACCAATACTATATTAATGTTTATTTTAATGCTATGGGCTACGCACCTGCCATTTATAGTATTACCGCCATGGATAAATTAATGTCTGAAACTTACTCAACTCTTCAATTAGAGTTGAGCCCAGCCATGCAACAGCGAAAAGAGAAAGTTATCCAACGATTTCCAAATTCACACTTTAGCGAAACCCGTACCCCAGAACCCTGGATTTACCATAAAGTGCGTGAAGGTAATTGCGGAATTGGGGAAGACTTACTTGAAGTGGTTGAAAAGGGCTCGCCGCCGCCTAGCTTTACACCTTAATAGATTTTTTACCTGTATTTATTATAAGGAAATAATATGCCAGCATTTAGAGCCGGTTGGACCAAGATTATTGAAATGGCCCCAATGGGTACAAAACAGGGCCGCGATGTCTATGTTAACAATACTCACTACCCTATGTATGAAAAAGTGAAGCAAGAGGCACAGACTAATTACTACTCTGCCACTTTACTGCGCGCACTCATAAGCCTGAATGCCGATACTGGCAGCAGTCAGAGTGCCAATGGCGCCGGGACTATTCGCTATCTGGTACGCAATGGTATGGCCATTGAGTACTATATCGACAATGGCGATGTGTTGATCCATAAACTCCATTTCGACAACTCACTGCAAACAGATTCCGGAAGTCAAGGAACAGGAGTTTACAAAGTTCAATATGATGGAAGCACTTGGGGAACAGGTGACTCTCCCGGCAAGCAAATGAATCTGAAGCATAAATGGAATGGTGCTCATTATGCAGCAGTAAGCGGTAAGTTTCGCTCAAAGGACTCTGCTGGAAAACTGTTAGTTAGGCATATTGAGAAATCCTATGGAGGGACTGAAATACTGCCCAGAGACATTCCCCAGATGGACAACTTCTACTCACTTTATTGGATTAACAATAAAGAACATAGTGCACTTCCATCTGTAGATGGCCTGACCTCCTTGATTCAGCAGGCAGCAAGCGCCAAAGAATCCGTCAACTGGTTGGTACACGGTGAGGGTGCCAAGACTTTCCAACGCGCGCTGGAAATTTTGCAGAACACCCCTTCTTTGAGCCGTTTTGAAGCAAAAGATGAGGAAATAGTTCGCAATTTGCGCAATAAAATGTCCGGACAAAAAGTTTTCTTCTCTAATCCAGTAGGAGCAAGTCCCGACAAGTTGGAAAAGCTCTGCAATGTCGTTGGCCTCACCTATGTAGATAGCAATACTAACCCCCGCAATCTTAAAACCGCCGCAGGAAGAGAAAACTCCTGGGGTGAGATTAAAAGAATCGGCGCGGCAGCGTTCACTACCGGCGGAACAGCAGTTGCCTTAAAAGAGACAGGTGTCATTAGTATTCAAAAACAAGGTAGCATGTTATCGAACGTGTTTGAAGCTGCCATGAGCAACCCTACTGCAGCCGGAGTTGGGACTGCCATATTCGCTACTGGTGTCGCTTTTGTGGTTGGTAAAACTCAGGCAACTAAGTGGGCAAGCCAAGTCCGAGCGGTACAAGCAACCGCTAGCAGTACTTTTGGACGAGGTAACGAATATTGGTATGAAAGCGATGAAGATCTTATAGAGCAGCTATCCGCTTGAGTAAGATAAGAATATTAGATTTATAAAATCAAAAGGGGGTTATAAATTAATGACTACAGGATACTCCAAAATAATTTTATAACCACTGACCTTCTCAACAGTTTTTAATTAATGTGCGACTTAGTAGAAACACCTAGTGCTTTTACAAAGTCGCAATTAAGCATTATGTACCCATCTAAAAATTAGCAGGCCACCCCTAAAGGTCACCTCCAAATTTAATCACAAAATATACATTTAAAGCTAGAAACCCTTATATATTTACAGACATCTAAAAATCGAAAGCCTCCCCGAATTAATTTACTAATGTATCCCCTAAAATCACAAAGATTAAAAAGTTAACATTTAATATATTTACCAGACAAATAAAGATTGAGAGCTTATTACAGCAATCAAGCAATTTTATTTATATCAATGCCGTCTATTTTTTCATTACTAGCATTTGATAACAGAAACTCCACCACAAATTCTATCACTTCAGTATCCCAAACCATTTTCCGATGACCAACATCGTTGATTTTAATCATCTCCGCTGCGGACCAGGTTTTATGAATCCTCTCTCCATGAAAAATTGGCACTTCATCGTCTTCGGTATCGTAAATCATCAGAAGCGGGGTCTCTTCCGGTGTATACATTTTGCACTGCAACAACTCCTGCCAAGAGTACCCTATTTGATTGGCTATCTTGTCTTGGCATAGCTCTGCTGTTCCAGGGCTCACATTCAGCATATTTTTCATAATTTCTATAATGGGCAGGGGAGCACTCGGTGAGCCAAGTATTGCGTAGCACTGGGCTTTAAGCCCAAACTCTCGAGCACGCATTGTCATCATTCCGCCCATCGAGTGACCGACGATGGCAAATATTTCCGAAAACTGTCTGGCTAGAGAGCAGATATCTTTCGCCATAATATCGAAATTACAAACCTTGCCCTCAGAGTGGCCATGAGCGGTAGCATCGATGGCTACCGCTTGGAAACCCTGATCGGCAATTGCCATTGCTAGGGTTGCCATTTTTGCAGCTTTGGCCTCCCAGCCGTGGCATAGAATCACCACAGGGCCCTCACCCCAGGACCAGGCGGTGTTTTCTGTACCTAAAGCACCCCGGTAGGTAATCTTCTTGGCTTGGGCCAGCTGCGATCTCTCACGCTCGGAGTCAGCATAGCGTCTGGGTCGTGAAGACAGATACATTGCAATATTTGCCGATAACTTTGGGGATAGTCGCCCTGTGAGCTGCATTGCTCCCTGTATTATCTTAAGCATGTTATTAAATCTCTAGCCTGGTGTCTTATATGATCATTGATAGTGAGTTTTACTGCACATCAAGCAAAATACACTGATCAGGAATCGCTAAATACATATCAACGTAAAAACACAAAATAATACAGGGCAATTTCACTCAATAAATTAACCGATTCTACAATTATCCTCGCAATAGGAAACCAAACCCTTTTCTGGGCAATCTTTCTCAGAAAATAGGAATTTATTCCCAGCAGAAGCTTACAAAGTTATACCAATAAATTACTGCGCCTCAGCTCTTGCTATCTATAAACCCAGACCTCGAAGACATCTACACTAATAATCTAGCGATAGATTACAGTATTCCTGTAGCTATCAACCCTCCTACATATTTTCAGTCGTACTTCTGGAAAGTTGGGCATGAAAGGAATCAATCTGACAATAGTTTTTTGCATGGCACTATTGCTCACCGGCCATTCCGTGGCGGACTATAAAAAGGGAGATTTTATCGTTCGCGTTGGCGCTGCTGCGGTCGATCCAAACGACGACTCTGGCAGACTCCGCCTAAATGGCACCCCCTTGGACTACACCCGGGTCTACGTGGATACAGGATACTCCGCTAGCATCACTGGTACCTGGTTATTTGCAGACCATTGGGGACTGGAATTACTGGCAGCTGTACCTTTCCGGCACGATCTTGATGTTCGCGGTTTACCGGACCCGGATACCGGTGATCCACTGGGGCGGGTATCCTTGGGTGACATCAAGCACCTTCCACCAACCCTCAGCTTACAGTGGTATCCGGTATGCACCGAGTCCTGGGTACAGCCTTATATTGGTGTGGGAATTAACTACACCCATTTCTTCGATGAAGATATCAGCCGCACGGCACAAAACTACTTCGATACAGCCCTGGGTGCAGACTCAAGAGCATCCCTGAACCTGAGCAATTCCTGGGGCCTGGCAGGGGAAGTGGGCATAGATATTGCCTTTGGACGAGAGAGCAACTGGCTGTTTAATGCGGCCATCTGGTACTTGAGCATCGATACCAAGGCCAAAATTCGCTTCCGCACAGAAGATAACGACTACGACCGCATCAATGTCGATGTGGATATCGACCCTTGGGTTTACTCGGTGGGCATCGGTTACCATTTCTGAACTAAGGCCCTATTGCACCTAATGATAAGATAGGCTCAACAATCATTCTATTTTTTAGAATGGTTTGGTCGAATTTAACCAATTTTCATTCTATCGATCCTCTGTAAACTGCCTCTTACTCACAGCAGCGACTACTGAGTAGCGCAAAATTCACAGTTTTAGGAGCGATACCATGAGCACATCCACTTTATCCACAAGCGCCAATATCGACGGCAGCTCCCTGTTTTCCGCAAGTGCTGACTTGGCTGGCCGTATCAGCTTGGCGGCGATCTTCCTGTTGGCGGGAATGAACAAGATCCAAAATTATGAGGGCAGTGCTCAGTACCTAGCCTATGGCGGTCTGCCAGAATTTCTGCTGCCGCTTGTTATTCTATTTGAAATAGGTGGTGCGCTCGCACTAGTCGCCGGCTTCCAGGTTCGCCTGACCGCCTTGGCGTTTGCTGGCTTTAGCTTAGTTACTGCTGCCTTGTTCCATAACAATCTGGGCGATCAGATGCAGTTTTTGATGTTCTTCAAAAACCTGGCGATTGCCGGCGGCTTTTTGGTAGTGGCAGCCCATGGCGCCGGGCGTTTCAGCTTGGATCACCGCAAAAGCACCAAGCAATAAATTCCTCTGGACCAGAAAATACCGATTGTGGAGTAAAAAATGGGACTGTTAGTCAATGGCCAGTGGCACGACCAGTGGTACGACACCGAGAATTCCGGTGGGAGCTTTAAGCGCGAAGCGGCGCAACTGCGCAATTGGGTGACTGCTGATGGCAGTGCAGGTCCCAGTGGTGACAGCGGCTTTAAGGCGGAGTCTGGCCGCTATCACCTATATGTTTCACTGGCCTGCCCTTGGGCCCATCGCACCCTTATTTTCCGCAAGCTGAAGAAACTGGAAGAGCATATCGATGTTTCGGTAGTAAGCCCCGATATGCTCGATCAGGGATGGAGCTTTAACGTCGACGAAGGTAGCAGCGGGGACACTCTGTTTAGCTATCAGTTTATGCACCAAGTATACACTCGTAACAAGTCTGACTACTCGGGCCGGGTGACGGTACCAGTACTCTGGGATAAACAAAAAAACTGTATCGTTAGCAATGAGTCCTCTGAAATTATCCGCATGTTCAACAGCGCGTTTAATACCATTACCGGCGATACACAGGACTTTTTCCCCGAAGAGAAGCAGCAGGATATAGATACCATTAATCAACTGGTCTATGAGAATATAAACAACGGAGTTTATCGCTGCGGCTTTGCCACAACCCAGGAAGCCTACGAGAATGCTTACTATAATTTATTCTCTGCTTTAGACCAGGTTGAGAAAATTTTAGGGGAACAGCGCTATCTGGTCGGAACAGAAATTACCGAGGCAGATTGGCGACTGTTCACTACCCTTATTCGCTTTGATGCTGTCTATCATGGACACTTCAAGTGCAACCGCCAGAGACTGGAGGACTTTCCTAATCTGCGTAACTATGTACGCGAGCTATACCAGTGGCCGAAAGTTGCTGAAACAGTAAATTTCCACCATATTAAACGTCATTACTACTTTAGCCATACATCGATCAACCCAACCCAGGTTGTACCTGTAGGGCCGGAAATCGATTACAACAGCTCTCACAACCGCAGCTAAAAACCCTTGCCTATCCAGCCTGGGCCAGTCAGGATATTCAGGGCTGCCCCAGGCTCCTTAAACCTTGGAACAGCCCTTCGCAGCCTTCAAAGAGTACCCAGATGCAAAAAACCACTCTGGAACAGTGGCGAATGTTTAAAGCTGTCGCAGATGCCGGCGGCTTTAATCAGGCCTCTTCCCACGTTCACAAAAGCCAGTCCAGTATTCACAATGCAGTTAGCAATCTGGAAGCTGCTCTCGGTGTGAAATTGTTTGAAGTCTCGGGTAGAAAAGTAGTAATTACTGAAGCCGGTAATTTAATGCTACGCCGGGGCCAATACCTGCTGGATGAAGTCTCACGTATTGAGGATATTGCCGGCTCCCTTAACCGGGGAGTGGAATCCGAGCTGCGCATTGCCGTAGATGGCGCCTTTCCCCAAAGTGTCGTTTTTCAGGCTCTGGAGAGAGTTTCCGCAATTTATCCACAAGTGAATATTGATATCGTTGATACCGTACTATCCGGCACTAATGAGTTGATCCAGGAGGGGCTGGTAGATCTGGGACTTTCCGCCTTCCGCATGAAGAATGCCCTCAACGATGAGATTTGTCGCATCGAATTTGTGGCTGTAGCCCATAAGAACCATCCACTGCATCAGCTGGGATACGAGCTGAGCTATGAAGACTTGAAGTCCTATCGCCAGATTATTGTGCGGGACTCCGCACTACAGACCAATAGGGATTCCGGCTGGCTGGGGGCAGAGCAACGCTGGAAAGTGGGCAGTTTACGGGCATCCGTGGATTTAATTGTACAGGGGCTGGGGTTCGCCTGGCTGCCACTGCCAATGGTCTCAAAGCTACTCGAGAATGGCACTCTAAATCGACTCCCCTTGAAAAATGGCGGAGTGCGCTCCAGCAGTTTTTACCTGAACTTTAAAGACCAGGATAAATTAGGCCCCGTGGCGAGGGAGTTTATTGGCGAGCTTCGATTACTCACTTTAGATATGCCCACTTCTGAGGAAGGCTGAGTATTCTATTGATACGAATGGTAAGATTCTTTTTACCCAATATTCCCTTATACCGCAAAAGACTATCATAGCCCTAACATTCTATTTACTGCACTAATAGGAGCTGGCTATGTATTACTTCAGACCGTCACATGAACGCGGTCAAGCCCGATTTGGCTGGCTGGACAGCAAGCACACCTTTTCATTTGGGCACTATTACGACCCAAAACACATGGGTTTTTCTGCACTGCGCGTTATCAACGATGATACAGTAAAAGCAGGGGCCGGATTTGACACCCATGGACATCGGGATATGGAAATTATTTCCTATATTCTTGAAGGTGCTATCGAACATCGGGATAGTGAAGGCAATCACTTTGTCGTTCCCGCTGGCGAAGTTCAGATAATGAGCGCCGGAACCGGAATTACCCATTCCGAGTTCAATCACTCGAAAACAAAAAAATTGAAGTTTCTTCAAATCTGGATTCAGCCAAATCAGAGGGGTATTCAACCTGTCTATGAGCAAAGGACAATAAACCAAACGAGCATGCTGACTCCATTGGTAACACCCAGTGGTCGAGATAATTCGTTAAAAATCCATCAGGATACCAGCCTATATCGTCTTCAAATAGAGCCTGGAGAGATTCTACAATTGGATACATTGCAGCGCCCTGGCTACCTACATATCATAGATGGAGACATCATTATTAAAAATAATCGCCAGTTAAGTGCCGGGGATGGTCTAGGCATATTTAAAGAAATAATAAGGCTAAAAGCAGCAACAGATGGAGCAACGGCATTATGGTTTGATTTGCCTATAGTCTAATATTCATAACCTCACTAGGCTACTGGCCCACAGAGTAGCCCCCTGACAACACTAACTAATCAATACAAGAATTATTTGCTGTACCAAAATCATTATTTATCCACTGAAATCGCCCACAAGGAATAGTATTTTGATCACTCAAATCATCTCCAGAATTATCTCGCGCAGTACTATTAAAAATCAATCCACCTGACATAGAACTGGCTTCAGCTAGTATTCCATCAACACCATTATCATTGGCCGTAACACTATCTAAGGTAATATTATTAGCGGTTGTAATTACGAAACCCGATCCGGAGTTTGATAGAGCGCTACTTTGTTTAATATAATTATTATTTCCAGAAATCTCCACACCTGACTGTGTATTCTTTTCAAATGCAGAAAGTATAATCTGATTATTCGCGCCAGCCAGCCTAACCCCAACACCACCATTACCAATAGTAGAGGAACCAGAAATAACATTGTAAATAAAATTAGTATCAGAAATAACGGAAATACCAGAAAAATTATTAAGAACTACTGTTATAAATTCCAAATAGTGCCCCCCACTCCCTCTACAGAAATGCCAACATCACAAGATTCAACACTTCCCGCGCCGAGAGAACTATCTGAAAGCGTCCTTCCTGACCCTAGTATTTGCACCCCTATCCCAGCCCCATTGCAGCTAATAGTATAACCATTTAAATCCAAGGATCCTGCATCAGTGATAGTAACAGCGGGACTTGTAGCACATGCAACAATAGATGCATCCAGAGTCTCTGGAGTAGTAACCGTGTCACCGCAGCTTACCGCGAAGGCGGCACCCGCCAGTGAAAAAGCTGAAACACCAGATATCGTTAAAAGCGTAAATCTTGTGAGGTTAGCACATTCAGTTTTCATATCATTTCATCCAATCATAATTAATTACTACAAAGCCTGGAATTTTCGAGGCTATTGATAGTGTGACAGAGAGCTAGGATTTATCTATGGGATCTCCTTCCCAATTAAACGTGAATTAAATGTCTCGTAAAGTGAATGAAAAATATGCCCCGCACAAGATGGTCATTCCTAGTGGTAGTATTCAGAATTCTGAATACTACCACTAGGAGACCCGCCAATATTTGAAGAGTTGGTCTATTATGATGTGCCATTTCCAAGTCTCGGAATCGATTACTTTAAAAATGGCCAACTCATTATCCAATACCTAGATCCCCCCTAACTGCAACCTTTAACACCTACCCTTAAAAAGGCGGAGTTCGGACCTACAGCTTTTACCCGAACTTTAAAGATCTCGATAAACAGGAGTCTTTGAAATATAGATTTTGGCGAGTTAAGCTTGCCAACAAGTTATATAGATACTGCTGTCCCAATGTGACATAGAAATTAGCTTATTTTTATGTCTTGCAATAACACCTAAACTTGCGTCAACCAAACCAAATACATCTGCAAAGAATATCAACCCCATAACCCTCCTATTGGATGCACGAATCATTAGAGCTGCCAAAGGTATTTGAAATCCATACATTATTCACACAGGCAGGATTATTTTGGTCCCTAAGGTCCGTATTACCACTATCATTCACCTCATTCCCTGTAATAACATTACCATGCTGATCATCTGCCTCCAATAGAATTCCATTTGTTCCATTTTCATCCAATGAATTCCCAACAATTAGATTATTATCTGCATCTGAAATCACAATTCCGTTATCATCATTTAGTTGATATTCACTTGAACTTATTACATTGCTACTTCCAGAAACTTCCATACCGGAAGAATTATTAGCGCTTATTTCTGCATTTATTACTTGGTTAAAGTCACCCAAAACCCGGACACCCACACCGGAATTAAAACTTGAAAATAAATCCAAAACAACATTATTGTTACTTGTAATTGCAACACCAGAATTAGAATTACTCATGACACTTACATTTTGAATAAAATGCGCTCCAACCCCTTCAACGGAGACACCTGTTGCACAATTCTCTATAAACCCTCCCCCTCTGAGTTACTCAGAATCCTTCCAGCACCTTGCAGATTTACGCCCACCCCAGAACCATTACAGCTAATTGAGTAACCATTTAAATCCAATGTTCCAGCATCAGTAATAGTGACCGCAGGGCTTACGGCGCATGACTCTATCGCCCCTTCCAAAATTTCCGGTACAGTTACAACATCCCCACAGCTCACAGCAGAAACACCACTGGACAGAAAAACAGCAGAAGCTCCCACTGCAGCTAAGCATGCCAATTTCAACATATCTATTCTCCTATGTTATATTCCACACTTCTTCATTGTGCATAAATACTTGCGACTCAATAACAGGAACAGTGTGAGGGGAATGGGGTATTTATCTATAGGATATTTTTCTTAATTATTAATCCAAGTAATTGGATAAAATTATAAGAATACAAATCCGCTGCCGCCTTTAGCATTAATCATCATACTCTTTCGAGATCCCGGTTTGACCTCTCAGATTATTCACCTGATACGGACAATCAAGAGTAATTTGATCCTAAGCACTCTAGCTCAGGAATAACACCTAAACTATTACCCTGGCAGTGAATCACTACTGTATATAGGCATCGAGTCACCAGGGATAAAATAATGGAATCAGAAGGCGACATGGAAAGTCGCAATGGCGATAAAAAAACGCCGGGAAGATGGATCTCCCTACTTTCTTCGATCCCTCCGGCCATTATTGCCTTGTCATTGCTTTTTCATCTGCCCGATATTTCCGCTGGTAGAGAGTTTTCTTTTGGCATTAGCTGGGTTCCAGAACTTGGCGTATCCCTACGCTTCTATATTGATGGCCTCAGCTTTTTATTTGCCTTATTAATCAGCGGTATCGGCTTTTTCATCACCATTTACGCCGCTGAGTATTTACGCGGCAATCCACTATTGCGGCGCTTCTTTCTCTATCTCTATCTCTTTATGGTCGGAATGCTGGGGTTGGTATTGGCATCCGATCTCATTACTTTATTTGTGTTTTGGGAAGTGACGACGGTCGCAAGTTACCTCCTGATTGGCTTTAACCACTCCAGTGCTGTTGCACGACGCTCAGCTTTACAGGCTTTACTAGTGACCGCCTTAGGGGGCTTTGCTTACTAACTGCTTTCCTATTAATGGGAGAGATTGTCGATAGCTATGATCTTGAAGAATTGTTAATTAAAGGGGAACAGATTAAATCCAGTTCACTGTATCTTCCTATCTTGATACTGGTACTTATCGGAGCATTCTCAAAGTCGGCACAGCTGCCCTTCCATTTTTGGTTGCCCAATGCCATGGCGGCGCCAACACCGGTGAGCGCATATCTACATTCCGCCACTATGGTCAAAGCCGGTATTTACCTTCTTGCGCGCCTACATCCGGTACTGGCTCACACTGAATACTGGGAGTGGATTTTAACCTGCACCGGTATTGCCACTGCCGCAGTAGCGGCATTGGCCGCCCTGCGTCAAACAGACCTGAAACTGGCCCTCGCTTATACCACCGTGATCGCTCTGGGCACTATCACCATGTTTCTGGGTTCTGATGCTTCAGCTGCCGTCGCCGCTGCAATTACTTTCTTGCTGGTTCACTCTTTTTATAAAGCCGCACTGTTTATGGTGGTGGGCATTATCGATCGGCAGACAGGTACTCGAGATTTAACCAAGCTTCATGGCCTGGCGAAGTTATTGCCCTTTGCTTTTATAGCTGCACTGGCTTCAGCCCTATCCATGGCCGGATTCCCGCCGTTCCTTGGATTTATTGGTAAAGAACTTAAATATGAAGGTGCACTGGCGGTAGCTTCAGAGCCCGCACTGGTGGGCACAGCAGCAATTTTTGCCAATGCGGTAACGGTGACAGTAGCCGGCATGGTGGCCATCAAACCTTTCTTTGGCCCTCCCCCAAAAGATTCCAGCCGTATTCGCCGGGCAGCTCCCGGTTTGTGGATAAGCCCAATAGTTTTAAGCGCCTTCGGCCTCACATTTGGCTTAGCCCCGGACTTAGTAGGAGGCGGACTGGTGGAACCGGCACTAACGGCGATACTCGGACTTCCAGAAACCATCGACCTAAAACTCTGGCACGGTATTAACATTCCGCTCCTGATGAGCATTCTTACTTTTGTGCTCGGGGTGCTCATGTATGTCAATCTAAAACGTATGCGCGCCTGGCTAAACTGGGATTTTACCCATGCGCCAACTAGCGCCGATTTACTATGGGATAAATCCTTAGAACTATTAAAAGCTTTTGCCGCACTGCAAACACGCATATTGCAAAATGGAATTATGCGTCGTTATCTCACAGTCATTTTTGTTACGCTCTCGATGGCCCTTTTTTATGCCTTTGTTCATACAGGCCACTTCTCACTGGAATACACCGCACCACGACTCAATTTAAAAGAGTGGGCAGCCATACTGCTGACGGTAGGAGGTACGTTTACTGCGGGTTTTGCGCGTAAACCTCTCACCGCCATTTGCGCTCTCGGCGCTCTCGGTGTGGGTATCGCTCTAATTTATCTCTTCTTTGGTGCACCGGATGTGGCCATTACACAGATTCTGGTGGAAACACTCTACCTGGTATTAATTGCTGCGATTCTTCCACGTCTGCCCGTATTTACTCCCGGCAAGAAGGAAGGCTTTCGTCCCAGGGATGCACTGCTCGGTGCCACAGTTGGCCTTTTATTTACCATTAGTATTCTGGTGGTTCTGCAAACCCCATTCGAGAGCCCTGTGAGTGAATTCTACAAGGAAGCCGCAGTACCCGAGGCTCATGGGCGCAATATCGTTAATGTCATTCTGGTGGACTTCCGGGCCCTGGATACTTTCGGGGAGATTATTGTGGTGTTTACCGCAGCTGTCGCTGCGGTGACTTTACTCGGTCATCATTTAAGACGGGGCAAGCAGTGAATTCTATTATCCTACAGACAGCGACCCGTGTGTTGGTAGCCCTGATCTTGGTCTTCTCCATTTATATGCTGTTGCGTGGACACAATTATCCCGGAGGCGGATTTATTGCTGGATTAATTGCCGCTTCTGCTTTTGCCTTATTTGCCATGGCTTGGGGTATGGAGGCGGCACAAAGTGCTCTGCGCATACCTCCAGGGACCCTCGCCGCCTGGGGAGTTGTCATCGCCGGATTATCTGGATTGATGGCTCTATTTTGGGGAGACGGTCCCTTTTCCGGACAGTGGTTTGCCATAGTAGGCAGCAAGGAAGATGGCGGAATCATTATCAGCAATCTTTTGTTTTTTGATATTGGGGTTTACCTGACAGTACTTGGAGCCGTTCTCACACTCATTTTTTCTTTGGAAGAGGCCAGTTGATATGGAGTCTCCCCTCGCCGTTGTCGTCGGTATTCTGATTGCTACCGGCGTATATTTGATGCTTGCCCGCCATCTCTTGCACTATCTATTTGGCTTGGTACTAATTAGCAATGCCGCCAACCTGGCAATTTTTATCGCCGGGCGGTTGACTCGCGCCTCACCACCCCTGGTACCCGAGGGCCAGGAAGCCCCACAAATTATCGTTGCCAACCCCCTACCCCAGGCCCTGATCCTAACTGCGATCGTAATTGGCTTCGGCCTGCTGGCCTTTGCCCTGGCCCTGATCGCCCAGGCTTACCGTGAGCTGGGTACATTGGATGTGGATAGCATGCGTATTGCCGAGCCTGTCAAACCCAAGAGGAAGAAGACTACTTGAGTTGGTTATTGGCCCTGCCATTCCTGATCCCTATCGCCACGGCGTTAATCACATTTCCCGCTCGAGGCCGTAGATACCTTTGCTCTGGTATTTCGATATTGGGGTGCCTTACCGCCCTTTGCATTAACCTTTATATTCTTGTCCTGGTAGAAAGCCAGGGCCCTCAAGCTGGGCAAATGGGAGACTGGCAGGCTCCCTTCGGAATCACATTGGTCGCCGATCGGCTCAGTGCGGTAATGCTGTTGATCAGTGCCATCGTGGGTTTGTGTGTCTCTCTATTTGCCATTTCAGATATCAGTGAGAAACGGGTGAAACTTGGCTTTCACAGTTTCTTTCAACTGTTATTGGCCGGTGTTAGCGGTAGCTTTATCACCGGCGACCTATTTAATTTGTATGTGTGGTTTGAGGTGATGCTGATTGCCTCTTTCGCACTGCTGGTACTGGGGGGAAAAAATACAGCTGGACGGTGGCATCAAGTATGTAGCATTAAACCTTGTATCCACGCTGTTGATGCTGACCTCTATCGGGTTGCTTTATGGACTCACCGGCACCCTTAATATGGCGCAGCTGCATATTTCTTTGGCCGAGGTACAAAACCCCGTCGCGATTTCGACATTGGCAGTTATTTTTATCTGCGCTTTTGGAATTAAGGCGGCAATATTTCCACTATTTTTCTGGTTGCCCGCTTCATACCATGTTCCACCGGTCGCTGTAACCGCTGTATTTGCCGGTCTTCTGACTAAAGTCGGCGTCTATGCGCTAATTCGCACCTTTACTTTAATATTTCCCAATGATTTGGAGTTCACCCGGGATATTTTATTGGGAGCTGCATTACTCACCATGCTGACGGGTGTTTTGGGCGCAGCAGCACAGTACGAATTCCGCAAGATACTCGCATTCCATATCATCAGCCAGATTGGATTCCTGGTATTGGGATTAGCACTGAACAGCCCTTTAGCATTGGCCGGATCTGTGTTCTACATGGTCCACAATATTGTGGCAAAGACAAATTTATTCCTGATCAGCGGTACTGCCCAGCGCCTTACTGGCAGTTATGAGCTCAATGAAATTGGTGGTTTATATCGCGCCAGCCCACTTCTCTCTACTTTCTTTTTTATCGCCGCATTTAGCTTAGCGGGGTTCCCACCATTATCTGGATTCTGGGCGAAACTGCTATTAGTCAAAGCGAGCCTCGACCAGGCCGCCTATATCGTCGCTGCCGTCGCACTGATTACCGGGGCGCTTACCCTGTTTTCAATGAGTAAAATATGGGCAGAGGCATTCTGGAAGCCACACCCCCAGGAGCACTGCAAAAATTTATATAGCCTCAGCGGCGCAGAGCGCTTCCAGCGGCTGTTGCCAGTCGCGTTATTGGCATTAATCACTTTGGCTTTGGGATTGGTTCCCGAGCCTTTTATCGAATACTCCCTGGGGGCTGCCGGAGAGTTATTGGAGCCTGATGATTACCTGAACGCCGTGTTACCAGGTACCACTCATTAACTTTGGGATGGATAAATAGAAATGCGTATTTTTCTATTAAATTTATTGCTCGCGATCAGTTGGTCGGCCCTGACCGGTAATGCTTCCATGGCAAATTTTTTCTTTGGTTTTCTGATCGGATTTCTGGCACTGCGAGTCTCACCTATATTACCCGGGGCACAGACTTACTTTACCCGCTTGCCCCGTTTGGCTCATTTATTCTTTTTCTTTATCGAGGAGCTTGTTTTATCCAGCCTGCGTGCCGCCTACGAAGTCTTTTCGCCTCGCTTGCAAAGCCGGCCCCTGGTAGTACGACTACCCATGGAGAGGCTCGATAGAAACCAGATTTTTATTCTCACTAATTTAATTTCGCTGACACCGGGCACTATGGTATTGGATGTCACACCCAATAATGATGCCTTAATCGTACATACTATGTTTGTCAGTGATCCAGAAACCTTTCGCGAGGAGATTAGGGAGGGATTTGAGAAACGGGTTAAGGAGGCTGTTTCCTGATGTTTCTCACAATTATCGATATTCATTCGCCACTGGTCACAGTAGCAATCAATATTGCTTCCTTTCTATTGTTACTCGCCCTGGTGATGTGCTTCCTGCGTATCGCTTTGGGCCCCACCTTAGCAGACAGGGTTGTCGCCCTGGATGTTCTCAATATTTTGGCGGTAGCCTACTGTGCACTACTGGCAATCGCCTCGGGACACCCCGTGTATCTGGACGCTGCCATCGCCCTGGCCCTGGTCGCATTTTTAGTGAGTGTGGCCTTTGCCCGTTTTATTGAAAAAAGCGGCTCGCGCACAGTCACCCACAGCCATAGGGATCATGATGACATTTGATGAAATTTTTATCGCTTTGATAATTCTGGTGGGCAGTTTTTTTGGGTTCAGCGCCGCTTTGGGCTTGCTGCGAATGCCGGACTTTTACACTCGAATGAGTACATCGGGAAAAGGGGCTACGGTGTGTTGCGGATTATTGCTGGCGGGCGTAGCAATTCTTTTTAGTGACGCTCAGGTAACAGCCAGGGCCATAGCCGCTATTTTATTCTTATTACTTACAGTGCCAATTGGTGTCCATATGATTGCCCGGGCGGCTTATCGAGCCGGCACTCCCATGTGGCGGGGTACCGGCTACAAACTCAAGTTCAAGAACCCGATGCGCAATATTCAGTAAGCACTAAATCTTTTCGCCGTAAAGTTCTTCAATCATACTTTCGCTGCGCTGGCGCAGGTGCTCCATATCTGGGTCCTGTAAAATGACATGACCCATTTTGCGCCCAGGGCGAAGTGCTTTGCCGTACAGCCAAACACCATCGTTATCCTGCTTCGGAGCTACATCAACCCCCAACATATTGACCATCGCAACTGGCACCGGGCAGGCAGTATCGCCCAGGGGCATATCCAGTATCGCGCGGATATGATTGGCAAATTGGCTGGCCTCAGGGCCGACAAAGGTCCAGTGACCGCTGTTGTGAACTCGCGGTGCCACTTCGTTGACAATCAGGCCGCTCTCACTGACAAAACATTCAACGGCCAATACACCCACATAGTCCCAGTCCTTCAGCAGGGTCGCCAGGTAACCCTCTGCGGCCTTGAGCAGCTCCGGGTTGTCGTAGGGAGCGGTGGACAGCAGTAAGGTGCCGTTGCGGTGGCGGTTTTCCGTCAGCGGATAAGCTTTGATTTCACCGGATGCCGAGCGAGCACCGATAATGGAGACTTCACAGGCGAAATTCACCCCAGCCTCAACCACACACTCCTGATCACCAGCTTGGGGAATGGCAGCATCCAAGTCTGCAGCACTCTTCACACACCATTGGTTCTTGCCGTCGTAGCCATTTTCACAGCTCTTAATAAACGCCGGATATCCCAGTTGGTCGACCGCTTCCCGCAGCTCTTTTTCACCCTGTGCTGCTGCGAAAGGTGCAACAGGCAGTCCAGCGTCTGTGAGTGCTCGCTTCTCACGCAAGCGGTGCTGGGCCTTCTCTGTAATATGTGGGTCCGGATATACCGGACAGAAGGGCTGAAATGAGCGCAGCAAGTCCACACTCACTTGCTCTCTCTCACTGGTGATCACTTCCGGGCGTCCCAATGCCTGATACAAGGCCTCAGGGTCCTGTCCCGGTTCCATCTCCACGATAGTCCCCAGTCCCTTCACACAGTCGGTGTTTTCACCGGTCTCAGCCAGGAAACTGAACTCCACTCCGAGGGGCTGCCCCTCTTGAGCCATCATCTGTGCCAACTGCCCACAGCCAATAATGGCAACTCGTCTCTTACTCACAACGATCTCCTATCACTCAACCGTGATCGGGACTTGCTCGGTCTGGCGCTCACGCCAGGCGATCAGGCGCTTCTGCAATTCCGCATCAGCCAAAGACAACATCTGCGCAGCCATTAAACCTGCATTGTAGGCACCGGAAGCACCGACCGCCTGGGTTGCTACCGCCACACCGCGAGGCATCTGCACAATGGATAATAAGCTGTCCATACCCGTCATAAAGCGGCTCTCAACCGGCACTGCGATCACAGGCAGGGGAGTCAAAGCAGCGATCATACCCGGCAGGTGGGCGGAGCCGCCGGCGCCAGCAATAATCACTTCGGTACCGGATTCGTGGGCACGGCTGGCAAATTCAACCATGCGCTGGGGAGTTCTGTGGGCCGAAACCACAGCAGTAGCAAAGGGAACTTCGAGCTCTTCCAGAGGCTTAGTCGCGTTGCTCATGGTGGCCCAATCCGAGCGGGAACCCATTACGATAGTGACTTTTTCAAAAGGAATCGGCTTCACTTGCGATTAACTCCAATATTGAACGAGCGCCAGATAGACGGGAATCGCCACCAGCACATTGAAAGGAAAGGTAACTGCCAGGGACAAAGTGATGGACACACTAGCATTGGCCTGCGGCAGGGCAACGGACATAGCCGCAGGCACAGCGATATAAGAGGCACTGCTACCGAGCACCGCGAGCAGAAAGATACCACCAGGCGACAAACCCAACAAACTCCCCAAGATACCGCCAGCGGCACCGCCAATCAGCGGCATAAAAATGCCGAAGCTGAGCAGGAAAGCACCCTGCCCTCTAACATCGGCCAACCGCGCCGCAGCGACACGCCCCATTTCCAGCAGAAAGAGCGCCAATATGCCATGAAACAGGGTCCCAAACAAAGGCATTACTGAAGCGGTGCGCTCTCCAGCCCAGGCTCCGATAACGATTCCCCCCAGGAGCAACAGTACTCCCTGGTTGCAGGTGACCTCGTGAAACACCCGGCGCTTGCTCGAACTGCCCATCGATTGCCGTGCCAACAACATGCCGACAATGATTGCCGGGACTTCAAGAAGCGCTACAAACAGAGGGAAATACGCTTCGTATTCAATATTCTGTGACTGTAGCAGGGCTACAGCCACCGCGTAGGTGGCAACACTGACAGACCCATAGTGCGCCGCCGTTGCCGCCGCATCCACACGTGACCACTTGCCAATCCAGCGCAAGATAGGGAAAGCCACCAGGGGTAACAGGGCACCAAAAGCCACCACCGCCAGGGACTGGGGAACCAGGGTGGCAGCGGAATACGCACTTAAAGCAGCACCACCTTTCAGGCCGATGGCGATTAGCAGGAAGATAACGCAGCTCTGGTAAAGACCTTTGGGTAAACGCAGGTCACTGCGAACCAGCTGGGCAAAGGCGCCCAGCAGAAAGAAACCAACAACAATATCCAACTGCATCTCTATCGCTGTCCCCGGCGCTGTCTGGAGCGATTATTGGAGATACGTATACGTTTCGGGGTTTGCTGCGCCATCAGCCAGTAAGCAGCATTGGCCAGAACCACCACTAGGCCTACAGCCATCAAGGGAACCCCGTTCATACCGGCAAGATTTACTGATAAGCCTGTGCTTAAAACTAACAAGCCGACAACCACGCCAAAGAAGAGTTGTGATCTCTGCATTGATAATGCCCCCACTGGTTATTGAAATTGACGCATTATCGGAATTGCTATTGATAGATAAAAATAGATATTTATTATATAAACTATAAACCAAAACCTATATAGGTGATTTTGTGCCCTTAACTCGTGCCCATGCCCGCATTGGAACCGTTCGACAACTGGAGATCCTGCTTTGTGTCTATGAGTTGGGCAATATCAGCGCCGCAGCCAGAAAACTGCACCTAACCCAGCCGAGCGTATCGATGCAGCTGGCCAAACTCTCCGATGCGGTGGGTTTACCTCTGTATTACTCGGTGGGCAGGCAACTGCAATTTACGGAGGCCGGGCAAACCCTGGTAGAAAGTGCCCGGGAAATCCTGAAGAGTTACGAGTACCTGGACCTGAAACTGGCCCAATTGCGAGGGTTGGATACCGGCAGCTTACAACTGGCAGTAGTGACCACCGCCAAATACTTTATCCCCCACCTGATCGGGGAGTTTTATCAGCAGCATCCGCGACTGGATATCCACTTCAGGGTGGGCAACCGCCAACAGATCATTGATTACACCGGTGAGGATGAAGATGACTTCTACGTATTCAGCCATCCTCCAAAGAGCCAGGACCTGGAGCTGGTGGAGTTTCTACCCAACCGCTTACTGGCGATAGCGCCTGAGAAGCACCCACTGGCCTCCCGCAAGAAAATCTCCCTGCAAGAATTTGCAGGCTGTCAGTTCCTGCATCGGGAAGAGGGCTCCGGTACACGCCATGCCATTGAACAGTTCCTGCGCAAACGCAATGTAGACCTCAAGCTCCGTATGACCATAGAGAGCAATGAAGCCATTAAGCATGCAGTTATGTCCGGTCTGGGGGTCTCTATATTGTCGGAGCATACCCTGGCGTTTGGCGGACGCGCAGGCTTGTCAATTCTCGATGTCGAAGAGCTTCCTATTGTCACCCACTGGTATTTGGCTCGACGCAAATCACGTCCGCTATCACCAGCAGCACAGAAGTTCCTGGAGTACGCCCGCAATCTGGAAAAAGTGCCCCTGGGTAATCTCCCGTAGCCCAGCCTTATCATTGGAAAAGAGGGAAAGAATACACTCCACCCAAGACTCACAGTGGAAATTTCCCTGTAAACCCGAATAGACACCTATACCCCCAAAGGCACCAAGCGCATTATTCTTTCTCTCCTTATAAATTCCCTTCTCCCTGTAAACCGGGCTAGATAATTTAGGCCTCAAATTTTGAAAAATTCCCTGCGGCCTTTTTCAGTCCTGCTACTTTTTGGGGTACTTGGCCCATGCACTGCCAATAATTATCAACCAAAGCCACCTATGGCAGATAAGCTGTTTTGCCTGTGTCCGGATTTTCAGAGATGGATATCGAGATGACCGCAAAAGGAATTAATAAAGGAATTATTACTCTACTTTTCACTCTCTCAGCACTATCGACCCATGCCCAGGATGATTGGCGTGATATCGAATGGGGTGAATTTATTGTTCGTTTTGGCCTGACTTATGTCCAGCCAAACGATGAGGGCACAGCGCTTAAATACAGAGTTTTACAGCAATGGGATTTATACAACAGCAGTTGGCAAATCGACTCGACCCATGCATGGCAAATATCGGGAGTGTGGCGGCCCAGCGATCGCTGGGGCATAGAATTAATGCATATTAATGGCGCCAGCTATGGTACAAAACTGGATAATTTCACCGGCAACCCTGGGCGAAACCAAATCCAGCTCGGCGACTTTAGCACTACAACGACAATGGTCTTCGGCAACTGGTATTTCTTAGACCCATCCTATCGCGCTCGCCCCTATATCGGTGCAGGAATCAATTACACCAATTTCCACACCGTTGAAATCAGCCGCCAGTTTAACGAATACCTGATAGATTCAGAGCTCTCGGTCGCACCGGGATCATTTAATATGGGGCACTCGTGGGATTGGGGGCTGCAGGCCGGCCTGGATTATATCTTTGATTTCCGCGACTGGAGATATCCTCTACTACTTAACGCATCCGCGATTTATTACCTGGCAGACACCGATGCCACTATCGACTTCCCCACTGAATTGGGCAGGGATCGCCTCTATGCACATTTTGACTACAACCCCTGGATCTTAAATTTCGGGGTGGGTATTAAATTTTAGTTACCGGAGCAATTTCATACAGTTGGGCGACAGCGAATACTCTTAAAATTTGAAGTTATTTCATACACGAGCTGCGTTGTCCCCAACTATAACTTTACCGCTAAAAACCTAATCGGTATTACAACTATCTGGCACAATAAAAGGAATAACTGTGTCCCCCCAAAAAACTGGTTTCCAGCTTTCTTCTGTAGGATTCGTAAAAATATTCCTACTCATTATGACGCTTTCTGCACTGCTTGTTTTTAGCAGCAACTCTCTAGCACAATGTAACCCCGGCAATAGTGGCACCTCTGCCGCAGATGAAATCACCTGTGACGAAGACAATGACCCCGATGGTGCGGACATAGAAACTTATGCCGGCAACGATACCATCATTCTTAACGGTGGAACGGCGGAAAATGTACTTGCGGGAGAGGGAGATGACGAAATTACTATCACGGGAGGAATTGTTACCTTATTTGCCGACGGTGGCGCTGGCAACGATACGATAACTCTCGACGAGCGATCCAGTGATGTAGGGAATTATCTCGGGGGAGGAGGCATTCATGGAGGCGATGGAGATGACACCCTGATTCTACTCGATGGGCTGTCCTTTCACGTCTGGGGAGGAGAAGGAAACGATACCATCACCTTGGATGGAGGGTTCATTTTTAACTACCTGGATGGCGGAAACGGCGATGACTATATCTATTGGGATGAGGGCATCAGTAACGAAATTCGAGGCGGCTCCGGATCAGACACCCTACTGATAGATTCACACTCTTTCGATGGAGATGTCATACTGGATGGTGGTGATGATCTCAGTGCAAATGATGGTGAAGTCGACAATTTAATATTTAAATTGGATTACTCCGTTGATGGGACTCTTCTAAACAACTGGGAAAGAGTCGTTATCTGGGGTAGCTCCAAAATGACATTCACTGGGAGTTTAGCTGTCGGAGGAGGTCTCGATTCGGAAGGAAATTCCCTCGGCCTGGATATTCGCTGGGGTGGGCAGGCATTTTTTGATAGCGACAGTTATGTAATTTCAGGAGATGTATCCAATAGTGGAACCATTGATCTATCCAACAATAGGTTCAACACTCTCACCATAGCCAAAGACGATAATGGAAATTATGGGCAATACCGCTCTAATAATGGGCGCCTATGGGTAGACGCCGTCCTTGAAGATGATTTTTCACAGAGCGATCAACTAATTGTGGAAGGAGACAGCTCTGGCACCACCATTATCTCTGTCTTTAACCGCTCAGGTAAAGGAAAGCGGACTGAGGGCAATGGTATTAAGGTGGTTTCCGTCAAAGGCGAATCAAATGCACAATTCACTCTGGCAGGGGACTTTGTCAGTAAAGATGATCAGCAGGCAGTGATAGGTGGAGCCTATGCTTACACATTGCACCAGAACGGCGCAGGAGGAAGTGATGATGGCAGCTGGTATTTGCGTTCAACTGTGGATAACTCTTCAATATTTCCTGAAGGCGGAATGATCCGCTGGCAACCTACTGCAGTACTCTACGAAGCCCTCCCGCAAATTCTCAGAACACTCAATATTCCCTCTTCACTACGCAGCCGCCTGGGAAATCGCTATTGGGTAGGTACAAGCTATTTGGACTTGGCCAGTAGCGAGTATAGCGATGCCCAAGAGCAGGCAATTGATAATCGTGGACTTTGGATCAGGAACTCTGCCCGACATATTACCCTTGATCCCAATGAGTCCAGTACCCGTGCAAACTGGAAACAGACTTACTATCAAGTACAAGTGGGCTTTGATTTACCAATACAAGTCTCCGTGTTTGGAAGCCAACTTATTGGCAGCGCCGCTTTGCACTACGGCGATTCAAATAACGATGTGAGTTCATTTTTTGGTGATGGCTCAATCGATGCGAGTAACTACGGCGTCAGCGCATTTGTCACCTGGTATGGATTGGATGGCATTTTTATTGATAGTCAACTTAAGCTAAATTGGTTTGACTTTGAAATGGATGCCAAATCACTGCGCGAACTCAATAATAGCGATGAAGCATTTGGTTACGCCTTGTCTATCGAGGGCGGCAAGAGTTTTAAACTGCATGATTACTATTCCTGGACACCCCATGCGCAATTGATTTACACCTCGGAGGAAGCCAATAACTTGCAGGATATCTATGCAGTACAAGCTACAGATATCAATAACAATGGCTTCCTCTTACGCTTGGGAACCATCTTTGAAAAGCGCAAGAGCCAGCGTAAGAGCAGTCGCAATATGTATGGCTCAATTCCCCTGGAAAGGTTCTCTCTGTTCGCAACTCCGAGCCTTATTTACAATATCGACCAGAGGACTAATTTACTCGTATCGGAAACCCGACTCAGTCAAAAACCTGATACCTGGTACGGTGAATTGCGCCTGGGCGCGAGCTACGATGAGTGCGGTGATCACTGTTCTATCTATTCAGAAATTTATTACAGCAGCAGTTTGGAAAACCTGGGGAATAGTTTTTCCGGAGGCTTGGAATTAGGATTTCGTTATAAGTGGTAGCAGTTTGAGATTAAACTGAAAGCCAAATATCAACCTTAGAGTGCGACAACTACATTACCTCTAGATAAAGCAGTGCCTATTCACTCTAACAGTAACTGAGATAAATTATATTCGGAGAATACTCTGTGTATTTTCTTATCGTTACCACACTTTCCCTTTAAATTTTGTTTCTTCAAGCCGCTAGCCTGACACCCAGGGATTGTTAAAAACCTATCCCTCCAGAAACGAACATCTGGCACTCTTGCACAACGGACTCCTTGCCTCATACTCATGGCTTTAAGCCAGATATCATCCGCACTAGGACATAACTCCAAAAACTTATCTTTATTCAGAACATCGGGATGTAAAGAGCCGGGATAATATAAAACACCACCAACTCCAGTAGGAAAAACGCGATAAGAAGGTTTGATATTCATATTGCACTTCCAAGTTTCCCGCGTTGTCCTCCATTTATTGTAAGGCAATATATTGCCTTTTTTATCAACACCTATCCTGTGAGCTCGATGACAGAAAATATGTGACGGGAACTTTAAATATGACTGATACAGCATATCGATGGTATCCATCGGGTAGAGGATATCGTCATCCACCGTGACTATCAGGCTATCAGGAAATTTTTGAAGCGCGTAATAATACTTTGTGTAAGGTCCTAAATCTTCATCAACAAATTCAACTCTCAACCCACGATCCACCTGCCTCATTAAAATATTGGGCAACATATAATCTGGAAATTCTTTGGTCGACAGCCAAAGTACAATTAAATCCGCTTTTAGCGACTGCTGAAATAAACTCTCGATACACAAATGGATATCATGGATTCGCTTTCCATAGCTAGTCAGAGAAACAACAATACTGTGTTTAGCCGCATTACCTACCCCAGAATCATTACCACTGAGGGCCGACTGCTCCAATATTCTCTTCCAGACCAGAGCATCTAATTTTAGGTTGTTGTTGATTGTATTTTTCTTGCTGCGCTTCGCCGTAAAACCCTTGAACATATTGACTTTACAATCTGGGGTTGAGACAACTCAATGCCTGGTTTTAGACATATACCTAAAAAGGACATTCAGTAATCCGTGGCCGCACATTAGAATTATTGAAATTCATAGTGCAGTAACAGAAATTGGTATAGGCGAGCTCAATTTTCCAAGATCGACCACACCCTCAATAGTAAAGGTATGGTCTAGTTTTCGGTAAATGCAACATTTACTACCCTACTTCACCTGCTCCTTCCGTCTCAGAGGCCAGTTTTTTCGTTGCACCACGGCGACCATATAACGCCAAAAGAACGCCAGATGGGAACATCAATACACCGTAAACTGCTGAGGGCACGGACATCTCGCTCGAGTGTAAGAGCGTGAGGGTTACCATCATTCCGATGGTACTGTTCTTAATACCGAGTTCCGTTGCAACCGCAACCCCTTCCCGCTTTGGCAGGCCAGCAACCCGGCTGATAAGAAGTCCCAATAGCACACCACAGAGATTCAATAGAATGACCGAGGGTCCAGCTTGAACCATCAAGTCTGCAAGGCGATCGCGAATTCCCCAGATAAGGCCTGCTACCAGTGCAAGCAATACAACCCCGCCAAAAATACTGACTATTCCCTCTGCGCGGCGAGCCAGGTGCGGTCTCCAGGCACGAAATAGCATCCCTATCACAACAGGCAAGAGGACAATACTGGATAACATCACCACTGTACTGGCGAATGGCAGAGTTATAGTCTGGTCAGCGCCGAAATAAGTTCGAAGCGCATAATTTGCGAAAAGCGGTAAACTGGCAATAGTAATCAGGCTGGCAGAAACTGTTAATACAATAGAAAGCGCCACGTTGCCGCGAGCCATCAAGGTAAACAGGTTCGATGTTGTGCCTCCCGGACAGGCGGCAATAATGACTAGGCCAACAGCAATGGCCGGTGGTAGATTTAATCCCCAGCAGAGGCCAATTGCTATAGCTGGCATCAGGAGAATTTGGGTAAAAGTTCCGATAATAAGGCCAATGGGCTTTACCGTTACCTGATGGAAATCCCTGGCAGTTAGGGTCATCCCTATTCCCACCATGATGATAAACAGCGAGATAGGCAAGCCGATCGAAATAAGGGGACCTGATTCCATGATTTTCTCCAGTATCAGTCACTGTAAGAAAAATACCCGACCAAAATCAACTCCCAGAATAAAGCTGGCACTGGAGATGGATAACGAAATCAAGGCAGAAACTCCACTGCCAGGCGACTTATTTCGACATCGGTAATTCGCTGATTTTTTTGGTGCTCGGATCGATTCTTATAAGTGTAATTATTATTTTTAGTTCAGATGGTAAAGCAATCATAGATGACTTCACCAATCTGTCTTGTATTTTAGCAATATACAGAAGTTTAATGACTCAGGAAACGATACAGAAGGCCATGATTTCCTCCCTGAAAAGCGGACAGGTAGATAATTGGGACAACTTAATGTGGTCCGTGGGAAGTTCGGATATTCCCACTAGCGAGGACTCCGTTACAGCTTTTAGTGCAGCTAACCAACTCCCCTGGCTTCTACCCACGCGACGAAAGTCCCTATTGGAATACTTCTCCTGCCCGAAAGTAAAAAATGCACTTTCCCCTGAACTGGATAATTACCTGCACGAACTCAACCTCAACAAACCCAACAACCGCTTGGGCACTTACTTTGAAAGGCTCTGGTCATTTGCCTTTGACAAACATCCCGACTACCAGCTGCTCTACCAAAACCTCCCTCTAAGGTCCGGGGGCAAGACACTGGGGGAACTCGACTTCGTCGTGCAACACCTGCCCAGCAACCAGTGTGAACACTGGGAAATTGCCGTAAAAATTTATCTCCAGGTTACCGATATCCATTGGGTGGGGCCTGGAATCAAGGACCGACTGGATATCAAACTGGCAAGAATGGCAGATCATCAACTGCCACTGATTGAAATGCCGGCAGTTCAATCAATGCTGAAAGAGCACGGCCTAGAGATAGATCGCCAGTGGGCGCTAATGCCCGGGAGACTATTCAAACCGCTGGATACACTTCACCGGCCCTCCAGTCATGATCTTTGGTGGGTATCGTTATCTGAGTTTCGGTCATTCTCCTTGAGCCAGGCAAACCGCAGTGCTCTCGAGTGGCTGGCACTCCCCAAGCAAGCCTGGCTGGCGCCTCAGAGCAGCACCACCGGCATGACTGCCGATCAATTGCTAGAGGCACTGCTGCCCGAAAGTTTTACCCACCCCCTGTGCATCGCCGCCGTCGATAAAAATGGCGAAGCCTGCAGAGGCTTTATCGTGCCCGACAACTGGTACCAAAGAGCCAAAAGTAGCTTAAGCATATAACCAGCCTCTCTCCAGATCAGAATCAGGGAGCCTTTCGCTGGCCTCACATTATTTTCTAAATTGGTGATTGACATAGATCAATTTACATTTACAATTTTCAGAAATTTCTGAAACTTAAGAAGTAAATGAAACTATCGAGTCAAGCCCAGGCATTCGTACTGCACTTTGGTGAAATGGGTAGCCGCTGGGGATTCAATCGCACGGTCGGGCAAATGTTTGCCCTACTCACCATTCATCCCACGCCACTCAATGCCGAGCAATTGGCCCAGGCCCTGAAGATCAGTCGTGGCAATGTCAGTATGGGGCTCAAAGAGCTACAGGCCTGGCGCTTGGTTGAGCTGCATCATCAACCGGGCGATCGCAAAGATTATTTCACTGCAGCTGGGTCAATCTGGGACCTCGCTCGCACTGTCTTCGAGGAGCGCCGCAAGCGAGAGCTCGACCCTACATTAAGTCTGCTTCGCCAGCTGCTGCTCAATGAACCCCAAGATGAGCTGGATGCCCAGGCACAGGAAAAAATCCAGGAAGTTTACAGCTTGCTGGAGCTGCTCGAAGAATTTGCCAACACACTCAGCAAGCTAGAACACCAGGACCTGCTTAAATTGATGAAGCTAGGCTCCGGTATCGTCAAGCTACTGGAACTCAAAAGTAAGATGACAGGTGGACAGAACACCTCAAACTAGCGAAAAAAACGCTAGTACGAGGAATATACCGCTGCACTCAAAGCGAAATAACACCTTCATCTGAAGCACTTATTCCGGGGAGAAACCCATAGGGCCAAATCCATGGCTAAAAGCCCCGGCATATTTTTAATCCGGCAGCCCATAGTGTTGGATTAAAAACGGCACAAGGCCGTGCCGCTGCCGATCCAAAGTCGGCTCCTGCAGGATTGTATACGCGGGAACACACACCTGCCTCTATATTTTCTTGCAGTGCCGATTAGCACAGGAGGTGCTAATCGGCTCACTGGTTCAAAGATCTCAGACCAGCAGAGGCTCTCATGCTAGATACCCTGATCCTTTCCAGGATACAGTTTGCCGCAAATATCAGCTTTCATATTCTATTTCCAACAATCACCATCGCACTCGCGTGGATCGTTTTCTTTTTTAAATTACGCTACGACCAAACTAATAATCCGGTCTGGATGCGCGCATATCGTTTTTGGGTAAAAGTCTTTGCCCTGACATTTGCTCTCGGCGTAGTGAGTGGCATCACCATGTCATTCCAGTTCGGAACAAACTGGCCCGGCTTTATGGCCCAGGTCGGCAATATCGCCGGCCCGCTTCTCGGATACGAAGTACTTACTGCATTCTTTCTCGAAGCAACCTTTCTCGGCATTATGTTGTTTGGCATTAATAAGGTGCCAAGCAAAATACATACTTTATCTGCCTTTATTGTGGCAACAGGAACCACTCTATCCGCTTTTTGGATTATTGCTCTCAACTCCTGGATGCAAACACCTGCCGGATTCGATCTACGGGATGGGGTCGCCTACCCGGCAAGCTGGATGGAAATTATCTTTAACGCCTCTTTCCCCTACCGACTTACACATATGCTGCTGGCTTCGGGTTTGACGGCATCTTTCTTTGTTGCGGGGATTTCCGCTTATCGGATTCTTAAAGGAGACCCCAAACGCGCGCCCCGACTCGCCCTTAAAACAGGACTGATTCTCGCTGCCATCTTTATTCCGATTCAAATCTATGTGGGTGACTTACACGGACTCAACACTTTTGAGCACCAACCGCAAAAAGTCGCCGCAATGGAGGGAGTCTGGGAAACAGAGCGCGGTGCGCCCCTGCTGTTATTTGCGATACCCGACGGAGAAGAAAAAACCAACCATTTGGCGATCGGCATTCCCAAGATGGCCAGCCTTATCCTTACCCATGAGTGGGATGGTGAGATCAAGGGAATAAATGAATTCCCCGATAATCACCCACCGGTAGCCCCCGTATTTTTCGCCTTCCGCATTATGGTCGGCATAGGAATATTGATGCTGCTAACCGCTTGGGGAGGGGTCTACCTATTGCGCAAAGGTGAGCTGCCTCGCTGGATGCTTAAAACCCTGGTCGCGATGACATTCTCCGGCTGGATAGCCACCTTGGCCGGTTGGTATGTCACAGAAATTGGACGCCAACCCTGGCTCGTTACAGGAGTACTGAAAACCGCCGATGCTGTTACTCCAGTACCACCTTCCCATGTCGGTTTTTCCCTAACCCTTTATCTGGTTGTCTATGTGATATTGCTCTATGCGTACACAAGAACCCTGAAAGTGATGGCCCTGAAGTCTGTAAAAGTCGAGGAGTTTGAAACTCAGGAACTATTCGCCGGAACTAGCTTAACCAACCGCCCAAAAGATACTGAGAAAAATGACAAGGGGGAAGGCAAATGACCGGTAGCGCTTCTGCAGCGGCCTATTGGCTGCCTGTCGCCTTTGTCGCCCTTATGGGCCTGGCGGTAATAGTCTACGCAATTCTGGATGGCTACGATCTTGGCGTGGGCATTTTGCTCCCCATGGGAGAAGAGGAGGAATCCCAGCGGGATACCATGATCGCATCCATTGGCCCCTTTTGGGATGCCAACGAAACTTGGCTGGTGCTGGCAATCGGTTTGCTCCTGATTGCATTCCCAATCGCACACAACCTGGTGTTAATGCATCTATATATACCAGCTGCGATTATGCTGGTCGGGCTAATCATGCGAGGAGTGGCATTCGACTTTCGTGCCAAGGCTGCCATCGACAAAAAGCTAACCTGGGATCGAACCTTTAAAGCGGGGTCTATTATTACCAGCCTAGCGCAGGGGTACATGCTGGGGCAGTACGTGATTGGCTTTAAGCCCGACTGGTCTGCACAGCTTTTTTCAGCGCTCAGCGCTCTGGGAGTTACCGCCGCATACGCCTATATTGGCGGCGCCTGGCTGGTTCTTAAAACCGAGTCGGAGCTGCAAAAACGAGCGACCACATGGACCCGTTACGCAGGGCGGGCCACCCTGCTTGGGGTGGTTGCAGTATCGGCCATCAATCCACTGGTAAACCCAACCGTATTTGACCGATGGTTTACCTACCCTCTGGTTATGTTTGTACTACTCGTCCCCACCCTGTGCTTTATCGCCTTTGTCTCCAATGATGTTCTGCTGGCGAGAATGCCTAAGCCTGCGGACAGACATAAAGCGGTTCCTTTTTTTACCGTCGTTGTTATTTTTCTGATGTGCTTTGTCGGCCTGGCCTTCAGCTTTTTCCCTGATATTGTTCCCGGCCAACTAAATATTTGGCAGGCAGCCAGTGCCACCGCCTCATTAAAATTTATTCTTGTGGGTGCGGTAATAGTAGTTCCCGTCATCCTCGCCTATACCGTTTTCTCTTATTACGTCTTCCGAGGAAAGGCGACAGAGCTACATTATCACTAGCTGCATTTCCATTCGGCTGGCAGAAATACCCGCTAGCCGAATTTAATTAATTAATGTGGAACTACCCCACAAATCAAACAAGTTCTTCTTGCTCGCCTGAATTTGGTACGATTATAATAATCAATTCCAAAAGACAATTTTTTACATGGAAGTAAAGCGTATGCTAGCCCATGGCCAGTACCGCTTGTCTATAGGGGGAGGTAATTTGAACCAAATCGATCGACGAGCTATCAGCCGGCGCGACACTGCCAGTCCGCGCAAACCACAACGCAAAAATGGTCGGGAGAAGTATGAAAAGCTTCTTGACGCCCTTGAAGTATTAATTACTGAACAAGACTCTACGGATATTAGCCTCGCAAACCTTAGTCAGGTTGCAGGTGTTCCAGCAGCGTCTGTTTATCATTTCTTCCCAAGTGTAGATGCCAGCTTAACCGCCCTGGCCGAGCGTCACTATAAGTCTTTCGGTGACGTAGTATTGGGCCATTCGGATTTTTCTCCGTCAGAAAGCTGGCAGGATATGCTGAATCAGCTGTGCGACCTTGTGCGCGGCTACTATGAAGAGAATCTCGCAGCACTAAAAGTACATTTTGGACCTCAGTCCAGTTGGGCATTACGCCAACTACAAATGGAAAACAATTGGCGCCTGGCAGATACTCTGATCAAAAACCTGTCTCGGGAGTTTGAGTTGCCACCCTCTCAGGATTGGCGAGACCGGTTTATGTGTGCCATCAACATTAACGACTCTTTCTGCTCCCAGTCTTATTCCCGCTTTGGGAAAATAACAGAAGACTCTGCAGCAGAGGGGAAACGGGCCGCTGCAGCCTACTTAAAGCTCTATCTCGGTGAGCTTTTGCAGAGGCGCCAATTGCGCTTTGCACCACTGGAGGCTTCGGCCTAAGCCCAGTAGCAGAACCGCAACAAAAAAGCCCGACAAGTAATTGTCGGGCTTTTTTGTGCCCGTCACTTCCACCCAGCCCTCTGTTTAAGCCTCACCTGACTAACAATTACCGATAATCAAAAAAAAGAGGGTAAAAAATATTTGCTAATAAAATAGCTTCAACTTTTATATATATCAAATGGCTATATAAAGGCTTATATTAACTTCACTTTATAACTATGTTGATTAAGGGAAGCAGCGCTAGAATTGCATTTTTGTGACTGGCAAGACTGAACCTACACTTCATTAACTAATATCGATTGTGGAGGTCCCTTATGCCCATTGCTTCACACGAGCTCTCGGTGGATTTCCCAGAATATGCAGACACAATCAAGCAGCTCATCGAAGACGATATTCAATTCAAACTTGAAAACGACATCTACAGCAAACTGGATAAACAAATAAGAGGCCTTCAGGATAGTGGTATTGGCACCGACGACGATCACTATTCCAGCCTCAAAAAACAGAGAGCCTACTTAAAACAGCACCTCTATAACCGCATTACTTCAGTGATTACCCATCACTAAAGTACGCGTTAACAGTTGCTCGTAGCAGCACTGGCGGTCACTGCAGTTGCTGAAAGGGCACGCAGCCTAAAAGAGCTTGGCCTATGCAACTGTACTTGACCTTTTCCTCCCCCTTTGCGCGCAAGGCGCGCATTGTTGTGCAAGAACAGCGTCTGCACTCTGTGGTAACAGAGCATTTCTCTCACCCCTTTCACAATGACGACGAACTTATTTCCAGCAACCCCTTGGGAAAAGTCCCCTGCCTAACCCTGGATAATGGCTCCTCGATCATTGATAGCGAAGTCATCTGTGCGTTTCTGGATAAAAGCTTGGGGGATGGTCACTTATCTGCGCCACTGGATAACAATTGGGATCTGTATACTTTTCACAGTATCAGCTCTGGATTAATGGACGCAGCAGTGCATCTGCAAATGGAAAAGCTGCGCGCACGGGAAGAACTTAGGTCTGATTTTTGGTGGCAGCGCTATTTCAGTGCTATTGAGAGATCTCTAGATTACCTGGAAAAGCACCTGGATCGATTACCCGCCAGTCTTAGCTTGCCACATATTAACTTGTGCTCAGCACTATCCTATCTTGATTTTCGCCATGAAGATTTTGACTGGAGAAGTGACCACCCGAAACTTATGGCCATATCGGAAGATTTGGAGAAAAGTGAAAGCCTGAGTAAGTGTCAGCTGCATGAATAGTTACAAAATGCGGAATACCAACAAGAATAAGTTATCCCGCTATTTGTTCTGAACAGGTCAAAATACTGAGTAGTAAACTATTGTGTCAGGTGGAAAGGACACTCTACAACTGAGACTCGCTGTGATTACATCTCGGTAAGCTCGGAATCGGCATTCATTCTTAATGCGTTACTACAGCGCAGCGCATTCCTCATTTTAAGGCACCGTGACTCCATCAGCAGAATGTAGTCTATTTTAATTAATATAAATGCCACATTTTTTTACTAGCCTAATCCCTTTTGGAATACTCCCATGGCCAAACAACCGAAGAGTACTCTTTGGATAATTCTGCACAGTGTGGCCATTGTTGCAGTTTTATGTAACCTGCTAACGGGGCTCCGTATCTCCACCTTAACTAAGCCAAGTATTGGAAATATCGAAGAACTTTTACCTCAGGGACAGATTCATGATATTCACTTCTTTGTAGCAATTGTTACTTCAGCCATCCTTATCTGCTACTTATCCTATAAAGTAACAATTAAATTAAAAAATACAAACTCATACAGCGAACCTAATAAAACATCAATTAGCTACCATAGAGTAGTAACACGCATTGGTTCATTTTTTTTAATACTCATGATCTTAAGTGGATGGATTTTATTTATTGGTTCCGACAATGCTTCTATCTTTCGCCAGGCACACTTTTATAGTGCTTTTGCGATCCTACTCTATATATTCCTTCACGCTGGCGTTTACCTAACAACCTATGGCCTGAAGACTTTGAGTTATTTACTTCCCAATACTCGATCGGGCTATCGAACTTCAATTTTTACCTACTTATCTTTCGGCTGTGTCACTTTATTACTTTGGATTATTGTTACAAATAACAGTTACCACGATCTTACAGTTGAGAAAATAAGTCCGGAAACCTTTATAAACATAGATGGAATTTCCAAAGAATCCGCATGGTCATTAGCTACACCACTTAAAATCCATACTGACGGAGGTGCTAACTTTATTGATGGTAGCTCAACCGTCAACTTGAGAGCCTTGCATAACCAACAGGAAATATTTCTTCATATCACCTGGGAAGACCCTACTGAAAGCTTGAAACACCTACCACTGAAAAAAGTAGATTCTGGCTGGGAAGTACAACAGCAAGGTTTTCAAAATTTTAATGAAACCCGTCACTATGAAGATAAGTTTGCCATCCTGCTCTCCAATTCCTGTGATTTCGGTGCTTCGGGAACCTCTCACCTGGGCCGCAAACCATCAGCACAGTTGCCCGCAAATTGGCATGGCAAGGGCTACCACTACAGCTCATCCGATGAAATACACGATCTCTGGCACTGGAAAGCAGTAAGAACCAATAAAATGCACCTGGCAGATGACAATTATATTGGCAGGCCTGATATTGTAAGGCCAGGAGCACGCCGCTATACCGCAGGATATCTCCAGGATGGCAAAGAGTCCGGGGCATACTTAATGAACTGGAAGTGGTACTCCTCAAAAAACGTTACACCAAAAAGACTACCCAAAAGTCCCTCCAGCCTGACTCCATATCAAAACGAGGATACAAAGAGCGATTGGACTATTTCCTGGTTTGATTACCAACCATACGCGGCTGAAGATGACAATTATCCTATCAATACGATTATGCCTTCAGTCCTCTATACCTCAAATCGCTTTGAGGGAGATCGTGCCGATGTAAGGGCCTATGCTGTTTGGCAGGACGGCCAATGGTCTATGGAGATGGTGCGAAAATTAGATACTGGGTCAGCGTTAGATGTAGTAATAAAAGACGGCATTTGCCTCTGGGTTTCTGCCTTTGATCAGTCGCAAATTGCCCACACTCGCCACGCCCTCCCCGTCAAAATCAAGTTGGCAGATCAATAATGTTTGTGCGCATATTTTGGGTATTCATTTTTCCTGCAATCACGGTCTGTGCAGTCATACTGCACCAACCATCACAACCTCTGCCAAGTGAATACCACTTAGTTAAAATTGATAAAAATGGGGAGACTATCGAGGCTTGGGCAGGCCCCTGGTCCTGTATCTGCGACACCGATACAGGGCTTCTTTGGGAAGTAAAAACCGACGACGAAGGAATTCACGATGGAAGGTGGACCTATTCATGGTATCAATATGAAGAGGGTATAGAAAATAATGGAGATTGTTATTTTGAAGAAGAGCGGTGTGATACCGAGGACCTGATTCGCAATACCAATCAACAGAAATTGTGTGCAACGCAAAACTGGAGGCTCCCCGATATTACAGAGTTACGATCCATTATCCTGCAGGAGAGTAAATCTGGCAGACCTCTAATTGCGACTGAATATTTCCCGAAAACTCAAAGGGGAGATTACTGGACCCGTAATTTTGACAGGCCTTTATATGGCATCTACCAATATCTGGGAACAGGTGCTGGCGCAATCAATTTTATGAATGCAAAAACCATCACAATTCCCTATCGAAACGCCGCTTTCGTTCGTTTAGTCTCCAATCATTCAACGGCCTGTAATAAAGATCCACAATAATTCCGGCGCGCCGCACAAGTCTTTTGCAACTAATCTCTAAAGCTGCTGCGCCTGAAAAGAATAACCACTACTTACAGGAAACCCCCAATGAGACGGTTCTTAAGCACTGCTTTTGCTATCTCGGCTCTATGTTTGGCAATTGATGCCAGTTCAGCAACTAAACACCACAGATTGGCCTGGGATGGTGATGCATCCACCAGTGCCGTTATCGGTTTTTCGCCAGATGGCCACAGTAGTAACCCTTACATTAATTTTGGCTATTCAACCAATGAAAATAGCTGGAGCAGTCAAGGGGTTGATTCTACATCTACCTTCGATGGCAGCTTAGATAGCTACTTTGTCAGATTGGAAAACCTAACACCGGATTCAGCAGTTTACTATCGTGTGTGTGATCAGGACGGCTGTGGCGACCGGTTCTGGTTTAAAACGGCTCCTGCGGAGGAATCTCCCTTCGTCATAGTCGCTGGGGGAGATACCCGCACGGGGCATACAACACGGCGCGAGGGCAATGCTTTACTAGCCAAAATTCGCCCACTGGCCGTTATGCATGGCGGTGATTTTACCAACGCCAACAGTGCGTCGGAAATGGATGACTTTTTACAAGACTGGACGCTGACCTACTCCAACGACGAAATTGATGGCTATAGCTATCAACGTATTTACCCTCTAATACCTACCCATGGAAATCATGAGGATGACAACTATTCAACCACCTGCCAGGTCTTTGGTGTGGACTTCAATGCGGATGGTAGTTGTAGCCCCAGTGATACCTACGGCGCAGTACAAATTTCCCCCTATTGCGTGTCTACACACTAAACAGCCAGTTTCAAGAAAGCGGCTGGTCATCTTATGCTACCGCCATGAACAATTGGCTTGAGAGTGATTTAGCAGGGACTGGCGCCTACAGTCACTGGCGCTTTGCCCAGTACCACAAACCCATGTTCCCCCACTACAGCGGTAAATCTGACAACCCCACATTATTTAATTGGTGGGCACAACCCTTTTATGACTACGCCATGAATATGGTGGTCGAATCAGATACCCATCTCACCAAAGTCACCGAAGTCGTTGCCCCCAGTAATAGCGATTTTTCAACCAACGAAACCGGCGGCACCGTTTACGTTGGTGAGGGAAGCTGGGGAGCACCAGCTCGCTCAGCAAATGATGCCAAGTTTTGGACCATAGATATGGCCAGCATCCAGCAGTTCAAAGTTATCCAGGTCAGCTTTGACCAACTCACTGTACGCACAGCACAGTTCGATAACAGCGCAAGTACTCTAACACGAGAAGATCGAGCCAATAATCCTCTTGTATTACCGGAAAATATCAATTGGTGGAGCGCCAACCGAATTGGTGAAGCTATGGTTCTCGCACAAAATAACGTTGGCAGGAGCGTTATGCTTGAGGACGACACTGGTAATGGCGAACTGTCACTACCAGTGACTGA